>JADHVV010000194.1 GCA_016783825.1 Candidatus Zhuqueibacterota bacterium
TGATAAAAAGATGTCGGATGCTGAAATCATCACGGACGGATTTGGCACGCCGATGTACCTCAAACCCATTTTTCAGTGCGATCTTGATGATAATATCAATGACTTTATCTGGTATCCGGGAATGGATGCGGCTTATTACCTGGGTGATGATAAAGGTATATCTCACCATTTTATCGACAATACTGTGCAGAACGGTCGCACCTATTATTACGCTTTGGTTGCTTATGATTACGGCGCCCCAAATATTGGTCAGGGTGTGTCGCCTTCGGAAAATAAAATCATCATCGAGTTGGACGAAGCAGAGAACGTACGAAAAATCAGTAAAAATGTAGCGATTGTAACGCCTCATCAAACTGCTGCCGGTTTTATTTCACCGGAAATCGAATTGTTAAATGAAAACGAAGTTGCACGGTTTTGCAATTTAAGACCAGAGATATTTGATATTAAGCGTGTCAAACCGGATCATGTTTATAAAGTCAAATTTCATACCAATGAAATTGACCACGCAATGATGAGAAAATATCGCCATGCTTACGACGCGACATTTGTGAATGATGGCTTATCCGTCTATGATATCACAGACGGTGATACGCTCATTTACCAGGAAACTGTTGAAGACTACCCGGAAAAGCATTTAACATACAATGGATTTTATTGGCACTTCATCACAGGCAGGGAATTAGAGACCGAGGTAATTGACGGGGTACAATTGAAATTTGAATTCCCCATTGTGGAAGCAGAATATGATTCAATCAATTCAGGTTGGTTGGTAGGAGACTCTCCATTGAGAGTTACGCCAAGCCTGGAGCAGTCCCTTAATTTTCCATGGAATTATGAGATTGTTTTTACGGATGATGAAAATGCAACAGTCGGCAGGACAGATAGATTTAAAGCAATGTATAATCAATTTGAGGAAGGCATAAAATCGGATGAGGTCATTCTTGGGCACTCTTTCAATTTTTATGTGGTAAACAAATCCATCCCGGATTCAGCAGGTAATTATGAGAAGCTGGATTTGATGGTTTATGACGTAAACAAAAATGAGCAATTCGATTTGGATGAAGACTATATTCTGGCAGGATTTACTACGTATGTTGAGAACCAAAGATATACACGCTGGGTGGGAACAGTACTGGCTATTGATTTTTTTGATGTGGCAGATGAAAGTCAAATGCCAAAAACGAATGATGTGTATCGTGTGAAATTCAAACGACCTTTTCATGCAATCGATTCACTGATGTACAAAATAAAGCCTGATGTAAAAGTTGATGAAACGCTGTTAACATCAACGCTGGAAAAAGTCAAAGTCGTACCCAATCCATACATCGCAACAAATACCATGGAACCGGCAGTGTCAAACATCAAACTAAACCAGCGCCGAAGATTGATGTTCACGCACCTTCCTGCGCAGTGCACGATAAATATTTTCACAATGAGCGGTGAATTGGTGGACACGATTGAAGTGGATAACATGGATGACGACGGCATTGTTCATTGGGATTTGTTAAGCCGTGAAGGATTGGAAGTGGCTGCCGGGATGTACATTTATCATTTAAAAGTGCATGTGACCGGGGGTGAGAAGATGGGTAAGTTTGCAGTCATTAAGTAGTCAATGCCTTTAACTTAAGACGATATGATTGTTTTTAACATTCTCAATTCTCTATTGGCTATTCACAATTCTCAATTGATTAAATGCAACTTGATAATTCTAATTGAGAATTGATAATTAAGAATTGAGAATTGAGAATGATAGAAGAAAATTATAGCTTAATTTAATGGCATTGGTTAGGCAATTATTTGTGAATATTTTTTGGAATGTTATAATAATGGATTGATAGAATACTGAATTGCTGGAGAAATGGATTGATGGATTGTTGGAATATTGTACTAACATTTTATTAGTGATCAGAAACAAAAAACGCCAAGAATCCAATACTCCATTACTCCAGTAATCCTACATCACTAAAAGAGAATAGAGGTCCCTTTTTCATCTATGAGTTTAATTTTTGAAGATATTTTAACCAGTGAGGTGATAAATGAAAAATAAACAGGTATTATTGTTTGCGTTTTTAATTTTAATATTCTGTACCTTGTCAACGGATAATTTCGCCCAAAAACCATTTCGTGTCGGAACAACAACTGCGAACTTTTTGATTGTTGGCTACGGCAGCAGTGGAGCTGCGATGGGCGACGCCTACGTTAGTGTTGCCAATGATTTGTCATCCAGTTATTGGAATCCGGCAGGTCTTGGTTTTATGGATCAGAGTGAAGTCCAGATTTCATATCAACCGTGGATTGTTGACATTAGTACCTACAATGTCGGTGTGGGACTTGTTTTGCGGAATGTTGGCACATTAGCCGTTAACCTTTATCAAGTCGATTATGGCAATATGGAAGTTACTACACTTGAAATGCAGGACGGTACCGGAGAACAGTTTACCGCAAATGATTTATGTATTAGTTTGTCGTATTCAAGAAGGTTGGCGCAGTGGTTTTCATTTGGCGCATCAGCAAAATATATTTCATCGAGTATCTGGCACACAAAAGCCAATGCGATTGCAGTAGATCTGGGAGTTTTAGTCAAAACCCATTTTTTCTCTTCAACCGGAAATAGGGGAGATGGTTTGAATATTGGAATGAGTATTTCAAATTACGGCACGAAGATGCGTTTCGATGGGATGGATTTGTTAAATCCAATCGATGTTTCTCCTTATGAGCAGGGTAATTATGCTTATACGCAGGGACAGTTTCGCATGAAAGAATGGGAGTTACCCCTGCTGTTTCGTATTGGGGCTTCGATTTCACCTTTGGTTATTTCAAATAATCGTTTAATTTTAGCAGCAGATGCTTTGCACCCGAGTTTCAACAGTGAATCAGTTAATTTAGGTATGCAATATGAACTCCTGTTACCATCATTTGGAAAATTCTTTTTACGCGGTGGATACAAAGCTTTGTTCCTAAATGAATCAGAATACGGGATGACGTTTGGTGCAGGAATGATTGTGCTTAAAATGCACAATGTCAAGTTTAAATTAGATTACGCTTTTCGAAGTGTTGGTATGTTGGGGAATACGCATTCATATACGATGGGATTTTTGTTTTAACAAAGATTGGTTGATGATCTATAATAATGGAGAATTGCCTAAAAACTGGACAATTAATACTTTAAAAGAGAAACATACTTCAGAACCGGCAAATCCCGATATTGCCAATGCTTTTTTTAGAGCAGGTTATATTGAAATTTGGGGACGGGGAACACTCAATATTGTAGATGATTGTAAAAAAGCAGGATTACCGGAACCGAAATTTACAGATGAATGGGGTGGGTTGGCAATTATTTTTTATGCAGGGAACAGTTCAGAGAAAAAAGGGAATAAGTTCGGTGAAAAAAGCCCAGATAAAACAATTAAAGACACTGTAAAAGACACCACAAAAGACACCATAAAAGACACCGTAAAATATCTTTCTAAAAATGAACTAAAAATATATGGAATACTAAAGCGCAATCCCAAAATTACAAGTGTTGGGCTATCTGAAATTATTGGAATAAATTTAAGAAACACCAAAAAGAATATCGAAAAATTAAAGGAGAAAGGACTAGTTAAACGCATCGGCCCTACAAAAGGCGGATATTGGGAAATAATCAATAACTGAAAATATAGTAAATAACTGCAAAAAGGCAGGATTAGATGAATCGGATTTAGGGAAATTACTTCAAAAAAATTGTCTGATATTAATACAGAACCTCCATTTGAGAAAATAATTCTTTTCCATACAATAATAAAATCTTAAAAAAATGGTAAGGGAAACAAAGATGAATATTCATAAGAAGAATCTCTGGTTATTAGTGGTAATCGTATCAATATTTAGTTTTGTAAATTTATTTGCCCAAACCACTGGCAAAATTGTCGGGAATATTTCTGATGAAACAACAAACGAACCTCTTGTTGGTGCAAATATTTCTATTGAAGGAACAACAAAGGGAGCGGCAACAGATCTTAACGGGGATTATTATATAATCAATATCCCGCCCGGCAGCTACACACTCCGTGTTCAAATGATGGGATATGCGACAAAACATATAACAAATATTGTTGTATCCGTAAATAGAACGACCAATGTAATTGCCAAGCTAAAGGAGACCACGATTGAAGGTGAAGTTGTGGTTGTTACAGCAAATCGTATTAGTGTGAAAAAAGATCAGACCAGCTCCGTCCGAAATGTCTCTTCCGAACAAATAGAAGCGCTGCCGATTGAGAATATGGCAGATGTGGTTGAAATGCAGGCAGGTGTGGTTCAGGGACATTTCAGAGGCGGGCGGCTTTCGGAGGTGTCTTATCTGATTGATGGGATGCAGGTAAACGACACTTATGAAAATGAAGGCAGGGCTGTGGATATTGAACCTGAAGTTGTGCAGGATTTGGAAATCATTACCGGCACCTTTAATGCTGAATACGGAAGAGCAATGAGCGGTATTGTGAATGCTGTTACGAAAGAAGGGGGGAATCATTTTACTGGATCAGCTTCTGCAAATGTAGGCAATTATTTCACTAACAACAAAGCCATATTTGTCGGATTGAAAGATAATGAATTTAACAGAAACCAGGATTATAAATTTCAAATCAGCGGGCCTTTTTTAAAAGATAGAATCTCCTTCATTACAAACTTGCGTTATCAGGATAATAAAAATTATTTGAATGGGTTGCGTCGTTTTAATGTTTCCGATTTGAGTGATTTCTCCGATGACACTTTTTGGTATTCCGAACACACGGGAGATAATAAATTTGTACCGATGAATAGCAGTAATAATATCTCCCTTTTTAGTAAAATCACCAGCCGGTTTTCTGATAACGCAAAACTTTCTTTCAGCTATAAATATAATGACGATCACTGGCGCCAATATTCACACATCTGGAAATATAATCCTGATGGCATGATGGATTATTATCGAAAAACAGCGATGTATTCTTTATATTTGAATCACTTGGTTTTCAGAAATGTTTTTTACGAAATTAATTTATCATACATGGATAATTATAAGGGTGAGTATGTTTTTGAAGATCGCTATGATGATGGCTACGTCCATGATGAATATAGTAGAAGTGCCGGTTCTGGTTTTTATACCGGGGGTCAGCAAAAGAATAATAACCAGCGGACATTAAAAGATCTGAATGCTAAATTCGATCTGACCTGGCAAATGAATAAACATCACAATTTGAAAACTGGTTTCCTTTACACACTTCATGATTTAAACGTTAATTCAGTAGACATTCGAAATAAATATATCGGGTCAGCGTTGGAGTTGGTTGCGTATTATGATACACTTGCTCATAAGGTGGTTTACCCATACTATGAACCAGTTGTTTACCCTGACTCATCCATCTATTCTGAAATTTATCGTGTGAAACCGGTTGAGTTTTCCGCCTATATTCAGGATAAAATGGAATTTGATGAAATGGTGATCAACCTCGGTGTGCGTTTCGATTATCTCGATCCACAAACAAATTATCCTTCGCAACTCCGCAATCCTGCCAATCAACTCTCATTTCCGGATAATCCGGAAAAAATGTCGGCATATCCCAAAGCTGATCCCAAATATCAAATCAGTCCGCGTTTTGGATTTTCCTATCAATTAGGAGAAACTGCTTTATTGCATTTTAGTTATGGACACTTTTTTCAGATGCCACCACTGTTTGCATTATATCAGAATCATTCTTTCCTGATTGAACCGACCAATTATGCCACCACAAATGGAAACGCACAAATAAAAGCCCAGAAGACAGTCCAATATGAAATCGGTCTCTGGCAGGAACTGATGACCGGCATGTCTATCGATGTGGCTCTTTTTTATCGGGATATTTATGACCTGTTGAGCGCAAAAATTATAAGCACATTTAACCAGATCAGGTATGGTCAATTTAGCAATAAAGATTATGGCAATGCAAAGGGTTTGGAAATAAAATACACGCTTCAATATGGAAAAATTTCCTCGATGATGAATTACACCTTGCAATACACAAGGGGGAACGCGGATAATCCAACTCACACATTTACCCGCGCGGGAGACAGTATGGATCCGATCTCCGCGCTGATTCCCATGAGCTGGGATCAGCGGCATACATTTAATCTTTCAGTTTCCTATAATGCGAAATATTATGGCGCAACGCTAACTGGATATTATAATTCGGGAACTCCTTTTACCTGGGTACCTCTTGAAGAGAACCGGTTATCCCTCATAAACCTTTATCCCAATAACTCCTGGAAACCTGAAAATTATTCAGTGGGTCTATCGGCTTTTTATGATGTTCCCTTATCGAGCAACATTAAGTTGAGATTCAATCTTCTCGCTTATAATTTGCTGGATCATTTGAATGAGATGAAAGTGGATAGTAAAACCGGTCGCGCATATACATCAATCATTCGCGAAAGTACAATGTTGAGCCATAGAAGTGATTTCAACGAGTATATCGATCGCATTCAAAATCCTTCTATGTATTCTGCGCCGCGTTTGGTTAAATTGGGAATGGGGATTGTATTTTAAATTCTGAAAATTAATTCAAAAATTTTTGCCACCAAGACACGAAGTAATAAACTGATAGAAGATAATTGTATTTTCGACTCGATTTTATGTGATTAATTTATTAATAACACTCTTGTGTTTTTTTTTATCTCGCTACCGGACACTTTTTTTAAGGGATATTTTAGGGTCTATTGTCATGCCCGAATGCTTTTATCGGGCATCCATCTTGCGAAATTTTAGGAGATTCCCGCTAAAAACATGCGGGAATGACAACTCGGCCCTACATAATTTAAAAAGTGTCCGGTAGTGAATGTTAAATAAAACTTTGTGCCTTTGTGTCTTTGTGGCAAAATTAAATTTCAAAAACTAATTGAAACGAAATGAATTCCAAACAACGCGTTCACGCAGCATTAAATAAAGAGCCGGTTGATCGGGTGCCAATTTTTATGTGGTACCATCCGCAGACTGCAAAAAGACTGGCAAAAATTCTTGAAATACCAGTGTCTTATTTAGGTGAAGCTCTCGGTGATGATATTCTCATGACCTGGATTAACAATAATTATGCGATGGAAGGTATTGTCCACGAACAGGATGGCGAGTCGCATGTTGATGAATGGGGCATCCAGTGGACGCGGATTGATGGATTTAACCAAATCACTCATTATCCATTGGCGAATGCGACTCCTGATGAAATGGTAAATTACAAATTCCCAAACGATAAAATCGGTTCATTGATTAAACGGATGGAACCATTGGACAAGAAAAGAGAAACGTACTTCGTCGGTTGCGATGCTTCACCCTCTGCCTTTGAGTTATATTGGCGGCTGCGCGGCATGGAAGGAACAATGATAGACATCGCTGAAAATCCGAAGTTGGCGGAAACAATGATTCACCACTGCACTGAATTCTCTTTACGACTATCCGAAGCCGCGTGTGATCGATTTGAGCTCGACTGGCTTTGGGCTGGTGATGATATCGGTGGGCAGACAGGAATGATGTTAAGTCCGCAAACCTGGCAAACGCTCATTAAACCCTATTTGAAACAGTTGTTTGATGTCGCAAAGTCAAATGGAATTTATGCGGCTTTCCATTCGTGCGGTGCAATTCGTCCCATAATTGGTGATTTGGTGGAGATGGGACTTGATGTGTTGAATCCAATTCAGTGTAACTGCACAGGAATGGATCCATTTGAATTAAAAAAGGAATTTGGGAAAGATCTGGCGTTTATGGGCGGCGTTGACACACAATATCTTTTACCTAACGGTACAGTAGATCAAATTTATAAAGAAACCGCTCATCTTATTGAAGCCATGACGTCTGATGGGGGCGGATACATTCTCGCAGCATCTCACACAGTCCCACCCGAAACACCGGATGAAAATATCTTTGCCATGTATGAGGCGGCAGGTTTGAGCAAGGATGAGATATTTGATAGGGCTGCGCAAATTAGAAATAATTAACATTACAAAACATTTATTAAAAAATTTATGCCACGAATTCACGAATTTGGGCGGTTAAGAAGAAGGTAACCTTATGAAAACTATAAAATTGTTCTTATTATCGATTATAATTATTGTAATTTCTTGTAAAAATAAATCGGAGATTGAATGGACAAACAACTGGCAGTGCAAAGTCTTCCCACCTGAACACGAAATCACAACTGATCCTGAAACCGGGGCAAAGGTTGTTTTTGTAACCTCGGATACAAGCAAGGATGTCAATCTTTACTTTGACCTTAACTGCTGGTTTAATGATCTCTCAATGATGGTATTTTATTCCAATCGATTTAACAGTTATGAGCTTTTTGGATATTTAACTGAAACCGGTGAAATTGTGAGATTACAGAGTCCACAAATTTCAAGAGCAGGAAATGTTACGGTTGACTATCAATCAAATGATATTTATGTGGTGCGTGATAATGCGATTTACCAATGGAATGTCGAAATAGAAATTTTGAAGGATTCCAATATTTCAAGTAAAGTGAAAATCAGGGAACGCAAAATAGCATTAGCGCC
>JADHVV010000030.1 GCA_016783825.1 Candidatus Zhuqueibacterota bacterium
CAAACAGATGTACCATATGAACTTATTAATTAATAAACATTCGGACACTTTTTAAATCCGAAATATACTCAATTTGGACGATGAGTAAGTGTCCGAATGTTTAGTGAAATGACTGTCCGAAATTATTGAAATAACCACACGTTAGAAGGATTTTGTTATTTGGCAATAATTACCGATGCCTATTCACGAAAAATAGTTGGCTACTCGGTCAGCCAAAGTTTAAGTATTGAATTTTGCCTGGATGCTTTAAAACAGGCTTTAAAAGGCGTTAAAGCGCCAAATAAACTGATCCACCACTCTGATCGCGGCATCCAGTATTGCAGCCATGTTTATGTTGAACTTTTAAAGAAAAACAAAGTTAATATCAGCATGACTGAAGAAAACCATGTTTATGAAAATGCACTGGCTGAACGTGTCAATGGAATACTGAAACAAGAATTCATGTTGGGAGAAACATTGACATCCTTTGCTGTTGCCAAAGAACTGGTTAAAGAGTCTGTAAAAATTTACAATGAGGAAAGACCTCACTTGAGTATAAATTATTTAACACCACAGGTGAAACATGCGGCGTAATAGTGGAGAAAGCTTACCCAATGAATCACCTGTGAAATGGAGCAGTTGTGGATATAGAAAAAGTTATCAACACCCAATCCACAATAAATCACAAGTTATCCACATAAAAACGGGAGTTATCCACATATTTATATATAAACTAACTCATTGTTATTTCGATAATTAATTGTACGACTTGAGCTAAATTCAAATTTTACAACTATTATATTTAAAGACTACTACTACTAACTTTGTCAACTTTTTTTAGGATGACACAACATTGACAATCCGACAAAAAGATGACGGACGTACCGTTAGCAGTTCACAATTCACAATTAGTAATTCTCAATTGAAATTAACAATTTATAAAAAATAATTGTGAATCCGCCCAAAAAACTGCGGACGTTCCGTTGTGAATGAAAACAATAATCGTTTTAGCTTGGGTTAATGGCATTGCCCTCTCGCCCCATCTCCTTGTCCCCCCCTTTTGTCACTTGTCAACATGATGTAATGCTTCGCTGAATGGATACTTATTTTTAAAAACAACCCAATCTCCCCAAACATACCCGTCTTTATCAATAATTGATTTTGAATTGAGTGGCTTGGAAAATATTTTCAAATGTGCAATCACAATATCAGCAGCAGCGCCAGTGAGTGGTTTCGGTTGAAAAGCCACTTCACTGTTGTTCACAGAAACAGGAATTACTTTTGCATAAAGCAAACCTGCTTTTGATAAATGGGCTTTTAAAATAATGCTTTCGGTTGCTTTCGCACTATAAGAAGCAAACGAAAAATTGCCCAGACTATATGCGATCAATCGATTTTTATAAATTTCCAATCCTTGTAAAACGTGAGGGTGATGACCGAGAACAAGGTCAGCGCCATTATCGATTGCCAAGTGTGCGTAATCTTTTTGATATTTTTTGGGATAATTTTTTAATTCAGAACCCCAGTGAAAAGTGACGATTGTAAAATCCGCTAATGAATCACTTTGTTGAATACTTTTTTGCATATAATCATAATGTGGGTAACAGGTTCCGCCGGTTGAGTTTGTCGCCCAAAATTCCTGGGGAAAAGTCAGGGAATAACCGAGTACCGCAATTCGAAAACCATTTCTTTCAATTATAGCAGGTTCCCGTGCCTGTTTTAAGTCAAGCCCGGCGCCGCAATGGGCAACGCCGATAGAATCCAGCATTTTCAAAGTATTGGCTAAACCTTCAATCCCATAGTCCAACATGTGATTATTTGCCAGCGTTACCACATCAAACCCGGCTTCTGTTAAGCCTGTAGCATATTTTGGTGGGACTTTGAAAGTAAATCGCTTATCAAATTTTGTGCCGGTGTCCGTGAAAGGCGCTTCAAGATTTGCAAATGCAACATCCGCATTTTGAAGTATCGCTCCTGTGGGAACAAACGGATAGCCGGTTCCATGTTTTTTTATGTAGCTGATGGTGTGATTCCCATACATCACATCACCAACAGCCGCGATGGAGACAAAATCAAAAATAACGCTTGTATCAAGTGGAAGTCGGTAAGAGATATTTTCCCCGGGATATTGGAATACAAACGGTTTTGGATCGGTTACCCGGGAAACCTGTTTATTGCTATGGCAGCTAAAAAATAAAATGGTGGTTAAAAAAAAGACGAAGAATCTTCTCATTTACAAAATTCCATATATTTGAAAAGCCCCACCAGTGTTATGGTGGGGCTTTGAATTAATATAAAGTCAAAATAATTTAAGACAAAATGATTAAAAAGAATTACAAATGAATTTTTATTACCCAATTTCCTTATTACCAAATTACCTTTTAACCATGCGGCGCGTCATCTTCTTTTATTTCTTCGACGTCAACGTCTTCAATTTCCTGCCCGGTTTCTTTTGCGTACTCTTCCCTAACTTTTTCGAGTTCTTCTTTTTTGTCGTCCAAATTGCCGTTCAACTCTTTTACCTTATCAAGAATTTCTTTGACTTCTTCATTAGAGGCAACTTTTGTATTGTTTTCTTCGACAATTAACCGGTACACATTTGCGCCAAGCGCATTGAATTGTTTGTCAATGTCTCGTTTAATCCCAATGATGTCAACCTTGAGTTTACCAATTTTTGTGTACTCATCGGTTTTTTTTGCGACAACAGAAACGCCTCTTTTAAATACTTTAGATAGATCATCCCAAAAGCTCATGAGCTTCTCCTTTTTCCTTTTTAATTAATTATTCATTTAGTTATATTTGTAATTTAATCACAAACCGCTAAAATGTCAAGCTAAAAAGTGATTATTTTGTGAAAAGTTGGAGCCCACCTTATTAAATCGATTAACATTTATCAAATCAGAATAAAAAGGTGGACTCCATCTTTATAACTTGAAATCGTTGTTAATGTTTCAAATAAAAACAACAAATCTCAAATACAAATAAACAACCGGCGCTGCGAAGATCGGTGCATCGAACCTGTCCAACATTCCGCCATGTCCTGGCAGAATGCTTGAAGAATCCTTTACCTCGGCATCGCGTTTAAAGAGGGATTCAAGAAGATCACCTACCTGCCCAAATGTTCCGGCAATTAATGCTATCACCATACATTGCAACAACGTCAAAGAATTAATGTAAGTCAGGTGAAAAATATAACCGGTAATTAATGAGAATAGTAGCCCGGCAACAGCGCCTTCAATTGTTTTATTCGGACTGACGCGGGCAAATAGTTTATGTTTCCCAATTGCTTTGCCAATAAAATATGCGGCAGTGTCACAAATCCAGATACAAATCAGCATGAGAAGGATCCATCTTCCACCCACGGCATATTCCATTCCGATTTCGTTTGGCAGTTCCCTGAGCAAAATCATAAAACCGAAAAATACGGCTGGATAAAATAATCCCCATGTTGTTGATGCGATGTTCAACGTGGCAGAAGATTTGTTTCGGAACAACTCGGTCAACAAAATTAAGTAAAACAAAATAAGAACAATTAGCCATAATTTTTCAATTCCATATTTATAAAATGAAAAAGTGATGATTACTGTTCCTGCTAAACCTAATATTTTAATAGGCAGCATTCCTTTATGTTCGGTGAGTTTGTAAAATTCATACTGGGCTGCCAGGTTGATGATAAGAATTAAAACAGCAAAGGCTATGCCTCCATTAAGAATAAGAAAAATAATTAATGGCGCACCAAAAATTGCAACAAGAATCCGTGAACCCAATGATTTGAAATCCAAATTTTTCTCCTTTTGATAGAGGTAAAATTAAATGATTTTGAACCGCCAATCCACCAAAAAGACGGCGGACTTTCAGTTACGCGAATTTCGCTAATTAAAAACAAATGTAACTATTCAGAATCCAAACATTAATAAAAAAATTATTATCTCCCACAGAATTAGGATCTTCCTGCGGCAGATTTTATCATTAATATGATTCGCCGAAGGAGAACTGTCACGGAAAAAAATTAAATTTCACTTCTTTAGGAGTTCGTTTCTGTGGGAGAAAAAAAGCTACACCTGCATAGTTACCATTTTAAATTTAAAAAAATAACTGTGAAGGCTAGACTGTAACAATGTAATTCGTTTAAATTTTCAAACTTCCAATAATATCAGCCATAGTTTGAATACTATTTTTTTGGCAATAATTTTTTAAATCAAAAACAAGTTGCTCTGAAATCTGCGGTGAAACAAAATTCGCTGTACCAACCTGAATGGCTGTGGCGCCGGTAATTAAAAATTCAAGCACATCATTGAGTTCCATTATTCCACCGACACCGATCACCGGGATTTTTACCGCATTCACCACTTCAAATACTTTGGCAATTGCTACCGGCTTGATTGCCGGACCGGAAAGACCACCTTTTACTGTTGCTAATTTCGGGCGTTTCGTATTTACATCAACAGCCATACCAACTAATGTATTGATCACTGAAAGCCCATCAGCCCCCTCGTTTTCTGCTGCGATAGCGATATCACTGATTGAAGTAACATTGGGTGATAGTTTAACAATTAAACATTTGTCTGTTGCATTCCTGGTTTGCCCGGTTATTTTGCCGGTTATTATAGGATCAACACCAAATGCCATGCCACCTTCTTTAACATTGGGACATGAAATGTTAATTTCGTAACCATCAACTCCGCCGGCGTCTTCAATGTTTTTTATAACTGTTGAAAAATCATCAATTGTTTTTCCGGCGACATTAACAATTACTTTTGTTTCCAATGATTGAAGAAACGGCAATTTTTCTTTAACAAATTGTTTTACGCCTGCATTTGTTAGTCCGATTGAATTTAACATGCCGCATGGTGTTTCAGCTATTCTTGGAGAAGGATTTCCGATGCGGGGTTCAGGTGTAACCGCTTTGGAGACGATGCCTCCTAAATGGTTGAGATCGAAAAAATGGGAAAATTCTTCTCCGCTGCCAAATGTTCCGGAGGCAGTTAAAATAGGATTTGCAAATTTTAAACCGCCAATTTTTACAGATAGATCAATCACCCGGTTCGATCTCCCATGAGTCAAATACAGGCCCGTGTTGGCATACGTATTTATATTGTTCTGAGTCCATTTTTGATGTAACATTACATCCCATACAAACACCAAATCCACATGCCATTTGTGTTTCCAAAGAGATTTGGCAGGGAATGTTATTGTTAATGGATATTTTTTTCAGTGTTTTTAACATCGGGTTGGGACCGCAGGTAAAAATTTCCACCGTCGATTTTTTAATATTTTCAACTGTTGTATTTAAAAGCTCGGTTACGGTTCCATTGAACCCAAACGATCCATCATCAGTCGCCAGGAAAACTTTCACTCCTAATTTTTCGAAATCAGAAACGATAGTAAAAGCATCTTTTGTTCGATTACCCCAAAATAAAATTGTGGGTATATTTGTTTTTTTTAGTTCTTGTGTCAAAACAAGTAAAGGAGCGATGCCTAAACCACCTGCAACTAATACTGCGAAATCTAATTTTTTGGGGATCACAAAGCCGTTTCCCAGCGGTCCTAATAAATCAACTTCAGCGCCAATTTGAGTATCAGCTAACAACTGTGTGCCTTTGCCAATTATTTGAAATAATATTTCAAACCAATTTTCACCTTTATTTACGCGAAAAACACTAAACGGACGCCGGAGTAAAGGGGAAAAGCTATCTGCAACTCTTATATTAATGAATTGCCCGGGCTGGATTAAATCTACTATCTCTTCATTTGCGATGCGCATTTTGATTATGGAACGGGTAATAAATTTTTTTTCGAGGAGAATTCCCCGGGTGAGTTTTGAAGAAAGATTTGAGGGTGAAACAGTGTTTTTCATAATTATCTAACCTGGGTGAGATAGAATCTATATAACATGAAATGATAGGTTAATTACAAAAGGTCAAGGTCGAGATCAAGGTCAAGAAAAAAGCTTGCCCTGTTTGTAAAGATTTTCGCTATTCAAATATATTGGCGAATAGTAACATTTTTTCTTGATCTCGACCTTGTTCTCGACCTTTCATTTAATTCTACCACCGTCGGGCTGTTGTCCTCCGCTGATCATTCTTTTCCATTTCTGTTTTTAGATACAGCCGATATTGTTCTTTGTCCATCGAGGCAATATCCAACTCAGCTGTGGTTAATGTTTGAGACAATGTATCAGCTTCTGCTAACTGAATTTCTTGTGTTTGTTCTTGTTTAACCGACGATGTATCTTTTACAGCAGATTTTGCTTTACTCACTACTTCAACTTTTTTCTTAATTTGAGCCGTATAGGGAGAATCCGGATATTTTTCCATCAACGATTGGTATGTTAAATATGCTTTGTCCAATGAATCAAGCTCATTTTCATAGATCCAACCGGATGCTAGTATAGATCTGGGTGCAAAGTCAGAGTCCGGGTAATCTTCAGTAATTGAAGAGAAAATGTTTAAAGCCTCACCATAGTTTTGATGATCTAAATAAGCAAATTCGGCGGTTTTGTATTTCTCAGCAATTTCGAGTTCCGGATCCTGAATTTCAATCGTCTTGATCTGGTTCTTCGCATGCTGGGTTAACGGATCATCAGGATACTCAGTTAGAAGCCGCTGAAACATGGAATCGGCATAGATGGTGTCTTGTTGAAAGGTTTCAGCGATATATCCTAAAGAGTACAATGTTTTGGGAATGGCTGCTCCTGATGTATCAATTTCTAAGACATCCAAATATTCCGCCATAGCAGAATCCGGTTGAACAAAATCAAATAAATATATTTCAGCTAAGGAAAGTTTTGCTTGTATTAGCGCTTGTAATGGTGTTTCCTTTTCATTTTTAACAGCTGCATCGGTACCTTTATTTTTGTTTAGGTATAATTCATACATTAATTTATTTTGCTTGAAAGTCGGGTAATATCTATCATAAATATTTTTTAAGGAATCCTGGTAGTCACTTAGATAAGCAAATGGTAAATTCAAAGAATGGGCAAGCAGTGTGTCGAGAAAAGATGCTTTAAATTCTTTACGGTATTGCTGCTCAGGAAGTTGATTCATTAGTTCTTCATCATAATCTTTATATTGAACCATGTAAATGCTCATCAACGTATCTTCATAGACCGGCAAAGAATCTAACGGGAATTCCAATGCAGTGGCTACTAATGTATCAAACCGGCTAAATTTTAAAACAGATTTATTTATTTCATCTTCATCCATGTCCAGGTTTTCAATCACGGCTGCCATTGAATCGCCTTTGGCAATCCGCTCCTCCTGTGCGATAATATTTTCCCGCAATTCTAATAATTCTTTAATACTTTTACTTTTTGCCCTGGCATCGTTGGCTTTTTCCGCCCGGGCATTCTCCAACGGGGCTTTATCATAATATTCTAAAGCAAAATCATATTCCGCTTTATTTTCCTGGTAAATCTTTCCTAAATAAAAATAAGAATCAGCTGCCTCAACACTTTTTGGGTGCTGTTCAATTATATCCAAATACCAGTCCACTGCAGTATCAAAATCTTTGCCAAGACGATAACAATGGGCAGTCTCCAAACGACAGGCAGGCCAATTTTCTTCGTTTACGATATTTCCTAATAAATCGTTGAAGATATTGATTGCCTCTTCAAATTGTTCCAGGAGTTGATAAGTCAGTCCTGCACGAAACATTGCCTCGTATTCTATTTTATCGTCCGGGCTATATTTGCGCGCCTTTTTAAAACTTTCAACAGCCTTCTCATAATTTTTAATTTCGAA
Organism: Candidatus Zhuqueibacterota bacterium; assembly: GCA_016783825.1. Taxonomy (GTDB): domain Bacteria; phylum Zhuqueibacterota; class Zhuqueibacteria; order Thermofontimicrobiales; family Thermofontimicrobiaceae; genus Nigeripontimicrobium. Next base: position 7,722 of record JADHVV010000030.1, read on the forward strand.
ATAGCATTCTCCCATTTCATAATAAGATTGTGCCCGGATCGTTTTATCTTTTGCCCGGTCTGCTGCTGTCTCAAATTCACTAATAGCAGTAACATAGTCCTTTTTATGCTTGAATAATCCACCCAATAAATATCGCGCTTCATCCCTGATGTTATCTTCAACATCAGTGTTCAGGGTTTGGTGAAATGTTTCTTCAGCTGTTTCGTAATCTCTCAATTCAATATAGGTTTTGCCCAACCATAATTTAGATTCAGGGACGAACTCACTGTTGGGAAAATTTTCCCTTAATTCAATAAATTTTCGTTCCGCTTTTTGATAATCCAATTTTCTAAAAAAACATTTGCCCAACAAAAACAGCGCGTCATCAATATATTTGCTTTTCGGGTAAATTTCTAAAACTTTTGAGGCTTTTTCAATTGAAAGGTTATAATTTTTTAATTCTTGGGAAGAAGGACGGTTGGGATTCGCTGCTCTTCGGTTTCGCTGTTGGGTTTGCCCTTGCTGCCGCTGTTTTTTTTCCTTTTTCAATCTTTCTTCACGCTGTTTTTCAGCGTCATTAAAATACATATTCGCATTGAAAAAAGTGTTATAATAGGCACAATTGGAGATGAAGAAAAGAGCTAATATCAAAAATTTTAATTTGAAATTTTTCATTCTTGGTCATTAATAATTTGTCTTATTAAACTTGGTAAAATTTCACCGGATTTTCCAATAATGGATTCATCCACATAATCGGTGATAACTGTTGGTTCAAAATTAATTTCCACAACATAAGCGCCGGCACGTTTTGCCTCAATTGGAAGTGAAGCAGCCGGCTGAACCAGGGCAGAAGTGCCAATGGAAAAAAAGACTTCCGATTTTCTTGCTACTTCAAAAGATTTGGTAATTTCTTTTTCAGGAAGAGATTCCCCAAACCAGACAACATCCGGTCGAATAAGCCCTCCACAGTCACAATGGGGGAGATTCTCTTCATCGATTAAAGTGTCACTCCACTGTTTATTACAATCAACGCAACGATTCCGCATTATGTTCCCATGTAATTCATAAATTCTTTTGTTCCCTGCCAGACGATGCAAATTATCAACATTCTGGGTTATGAGATAAAAATCTTGAAAATAAGTTTCCATTTGGACTAATGCGTGATGTCCCGGATTCGGCTGAACCTGGCTGATTAAATTCTTTCTAAAATTATACCATTCCCAAACCAATTTTGGATTTTTCATGAAGGCGTTAAAATTTGCCAACTCTTCCGGTCTGAACTTTTTCCACAAACCCTGCTCACCACGGAAAGTAGGCACGCCACTTTCTGCTGAAATTCCGGCCCCGGTGAGTGCAGCAACCGTTGTTGCTTTTTTTAGTTTATTTATTAACAAATCTGAAAACATGGGGAACTCCCTTCCTTTAAGTTCGTTTCTTAATTAATTGGTGCTGTTTTTCCGGCGCGAATAATTGACTTTAAAATACCAAAATCTTTGCTAAGAATCAACAATTTTGTTTTTGGAAAATATTTAATCACATAAGACGTTAATTAATATGGTACAATTATTGTAACATTTCTTTAACATTAATTTTATTTTAAATAACGAACATGCAACTCGTACACAATGTTCAAGCAGTTTAGGAGAGGTGAACTTATGAAAATCTCTGCAAATAAATTTGTAACAATTTTTTTGATGTGTTTTTTGATTTTAACTATTTTTGTAAATCTTTCTTATGGGCAGGAGGAAAATTATCCCCGGGGCGCACAATACTTTCTCGGAACGAATGATCAGTTGCTCATCAAAGTGAATATCTGGGGATTTGTGGCTAAACCGGGTCAATATTTAGTACCGAGTGATACGGATTTAATTTCATTAATTTCTTTTGCCGGCGGGCCAATAGAAGGCGCTAAATTAAGTAAAATAAAAATAATTCGATCTACGCAACAAAAAGATAAAAAGCAGAATGTTATAACGGTAAATGTAAAAAAATTTGCTGATAAAGGGGATGCTGCAATCATTCCGCGTATTAAACCCGGGGACACGATTATCATTTCCGGAACAAAATGGTATCACTTTTCTAAACTTTTAACGTTCGTGAGAGATGTGGCATGGGTTGTTCAAGTTTATTTTATGATACAATATTATGCAACAAGAAATTAAACGGGATGGTAATAACAGTTTAGGTTTATTTTATCATTAATTTTTATAAATCTTTCCTCATAAAAGCGACATCAATATTGGAGGTTTACATTATGTTTTTAAGGAACGCCATCCGTGGGGGAATTGTTTTTTTTACAATTCTCATATTGTTCTCAGGGGTGCACGGAAATGGGATTAATGGCGGTCGCGGATTGACTTATGTTAAATCAGCGTGGAATTTGAAACCGGGTTATTTGACAATGTACGGTAGAAGCCAGGTATGGGGACAAGTAGCAGCTGGTACGCTTACTTCTGTTGCAGTTTGGGACATACAAGGCGCACTGAGCCTGAACTATGGTGTTAGTGAACACATAGAATTAGCCATATCACCAATCATGTACCAGGATACGCAAAGGGGGGAGAAAAAATACATGGTGCCAGGCGATCTTGTTGTAGGATTAAAATTTGGATCATTTAATTTGAAAGGCGGTCCCATGACCTGGGGGATAAGTTTCGATACAAGATTTCCAACAGGTGAAGACTTTAATATTGCCTTTGAACCCTATTCCGCAAATACCATAACCTGGGGTTTCACAGGAACGCTTTCTTATTCAAAGGATCCACTTTACCCGGACGAAAATCTGAACGTAGATTTTAACCTAGGCTATGTTAATCATAATGATATTGGGCAGGAATTGTGCAACGATCCAAATGACCCATTTAGTGTGAGTGCGATGACCCAGCAATTATTATATGGGCTGGGAATTAAAATCCCGACACCAACTTTTGATTTTACTGTGGAAATTTATGGCAACTCATTCATTCAAAAACCACCAAAAGAAACTGCGTATAGTTTGGAAAATTATTTTTACTTGACCCCGGGAATTAATTACCGGGCATCTCGCTGGCTTACGTTAAAAGTTGGCGCAGACCTGAGACTATCTTCAAATACGGATGAAACAACGTATCAATATAAATATAAAAAATACTCGGATGATCTACCAAATTATGTGCCATGGCGACTCAATGTTGGATTCAACATTTTTTTATTGCCGACTACTGTTTTTAAAGTTAGTGATAAGGATGTTCTAATTAGAAAAGCTCAAAGCAGGAGACAATTATTCGAGCAAATTATTAATGAACAGCAAGAAACCGAATCTGCTGAAGAAGAACTGGAACGAATAAAATCAGAAAGACAAAAAGCAGAAAAAGAACTCGAGCGATTGAGACGTATTTTAGAAGGTGATCAAAAAAAGAAGAAAACCAAGGAACCGCCACCCGGGTAATGTTCAGCGCACTAAAGTGCAGGTTTAAATACTATAGTGCACAGTCGGTATTTCCTTATTTTTTAAATGTAACTGTACAGGTTTTAATGCTTTAGTGCAAAGGCTAAACTTATATGATAAAGACAATATTTATTTTTAAATTCAAATTTGCGAAATCCTTTGCCCTTTTTTAGCCTAAGCCTTTGCCTTAGCCATTTTCAGTAAATTTAAAAGCTCCTTAATTCATAAATAATTATGGAGCTTTTTTATTGTTATCCCTGATGAAGAAACCTACATTTTTTATAATTATATTTCATTCGTCATTTTTTTAATTTTACTTGACTTTTTGTCTTTTAACATTTATATTTCAAAAGATTGTTTTGAGTGAAAATTAATCAATCAAATAGTTCGAGAAATCTTAAATCCAATCGAGGAGGGCTTTTTTTATGAAGTTTAAAAACCACTGTAAATTGACGCCATGCACTTTCTCCTTTCACTTATTTTTAATATTCCTAACTTTCGTATTTTTTGTTGTAACGAATTCAGATGTCTTTGCACAGGATGACATTAAAACCCGCATTTTTAATGAAGTGGATATTTTATTTACCCAGGCAGAAGCGGTGCAGGCTAAACTCCTCTCACCTGGTAAGTATGAAAAGGCTGTTGAAAAACATGAAAAAGCTTTGAAAGATTTCAACAGGGGTAAAAGCGTTACTGATAAAATACCAGGGATAACGGAATTGCTCAAAACAGCCATTGAGAATGCAAAGGTTGCCCAGGTTACTTTTTCACACCTGTTAAAAGCGCGGGATGAAGCAATTGAAGCCAATTCGATAGAGTTTTCAAAGGATACCTTTGAGGAGGCAGAAGAATTATTTAAAGATGCTACCAAAACGTTGGAAAAAGGAACGTTGAATAAGGCGAAAGAAAGAGGATTAAAATCAGAAAAACTGTTTCGGGAAGCTGAATTAAATGCGATTAAAGTGAGCATAATTGGAAATGTGAAAAAACAACTCATGCAGGCAGAAAAGAAAAAAGTTCACAAATATGCTCCTGAGACGATTAAAAGATCTCAAGCTTTGCTTACAGAAGCAGAATCAATTTTAACTAGCAATCGCAGCGCTAAAACTGAGGCGAAAGAAAAAGCGGAATTGGCTGAATATGAAGTGAAACATGCGGAATATTTAGCTGGTAAAATCAAAGATCTGAGAGAGGATGATCTGAATTGGGAAAAACTTATTTTGTCCAATGAGGAACATTTCGCAAAAATACTGACTCAATTAGGTTTTACACCAAGATTTGATGAGGGTTTTTCCGGACCGATAGAATCATCTGTAAATGCAATATTAAGCTTGAAAAAAGAGAACCAGGAATTAGTTGAGGAAATTACCAAATTAGACAGGCAGATAGAAAAGCTGAACGATGAAAAAGAAGAAATGAACATAAAGCTATCAAACCTAAAAGAGAAAGAAGCGGGGTTGCGGACTAAATTAAGTTTAGAAGAAAAAAGAAAAGAGAAGTTCAGAAAAATTGAATCGCTCTTTAATAAAAATGAAGCAAAAGTGTTTCGCGAAGGGGAGCTGTTAAAAATCCGTCTTTTAGGCTTGAATTTCGCCAGTGGAAAGGATGTTATTGACCCATCATATTTTAGCTTGTTGACAAAGCTGCAGCGAGCAATCCGCATATTTCCTGATTATCACATAACAATGGAAGGACATACTGACAATAAAGGCGATGACCGGATGAATCAATCATTATCTTTGCGCCGTGCCAGGGCTGTCAGTTCTTATCTCATGGCAAATATGGGGCTTACTGATAGTCAAATTTCAGCTATTGGATATGGCGAAAGTCGTCCCATTGCTTCCAACGAATCAGAACAAGGGAGAACACAAAACAGGCGGATTGATGTAGTTTTGTCACCGCCGAATTAATAACTAATTTCAGGGATTCGAGTCCTTCATGATTTATGAACATTAATGATAAAGCATACTCATAATCGGGGTGGGGGACAAGGAGACAAGGGGACATGGAGAAAAAAATATTTCATTTTCTCCCTTCTCCCACTCGCCTTGCCTCCTGCTCTCCTTGTCCCATGCTAAATGTATGATTATGAAATAAATTATATTTAATTGACCTCCCTTAAGCTAATCGATATTAAGTTTAAGAAATTGATCATTAAAATCTCCTGTTGAATGAGGAGAAAAATTTTTAAAAGCTATGAAAAGTTTATTTCAAGCAGGAAGACCTGTAGTAGGTGAAAAACTTATTGGTCGTGAACAGGCTATAAAACAGATTATCAGCTTTTTAGTCGGTGGGCAAAGTGTGGTTTTGATGGCGCCGCGGCGATTTGGCAAAACCTCAATTTTGCTTGAAGTGCTGAACCGAGTAAAAAGTCAGGGATTATTTACTGCGTATATTGATATTTTTGCCACGCCTACAAAAAGGATCCTTGCAGAACAAATAACAGAATCAGTTTTAGCAAACAGGAAATTAGACAAGGTATTTGCTAATTTTCGGAAAAGTATCAGTTCTATTCTGAAACAAGTAGAGTTTAAGCAGGCAATAGAGGACTTTGAATTTATCTTAGATTTTGCTGAAACAAAACAGGATGAATCAGTGCTTTTGTCTGAAAGTATTGATTTTATCGAACGATTTTCAATAAAATATAATCAGCAAATTGTCTGTGGCTTTGATGAATTTGGCGATATTGAAAAATTAGATGGTTTGGAAATCGTGAAGTTATTTCGTTCCAAATTACAATTGCAACAAAATACATCCTTTTTATTCTCCGGTAGTCACGAATCAGTAATGAACCAAATATTCATTACCTCAAAATCTCCATTTTATCGATTTGCCCGGATTATAAATGTGAAAGAAATTTCTCCTGATATTTTTAAGAATTATATCAAAAATGAATTTTCCCGGATAGATGTAAAAATCAATCCTGAAAGTTTGAACAGTATTATAGAATTTACAGGGGGGCAGCCTTATTATACACAATTAGTATGCCGACAATTGGAATATTTGGTAACCACAAACTTCGCAAAAAGTAGTTCTGGCATATCAAAACAAATAAGCATAAATGATGTTAATACAGCAATTGAAGAGGCATTTTGGGCTGAAATAAATTATATCGAGAAACTGTGGGAAGAGCTTTCTGTTAGCCGTGAGCAAACCCAGGTGTTAATCTCTATTGTTCGCGGCGTTGATTCTGTTTATCGCTCCCTAAATTTAAATCAAGTTAATGTATCGCGGGCGTTGCGTAACTTGAAATTAAAAGGGGTTATTAAAAGAGAAGGGAAAAATTATCGCCTAATCGATCCAATGTTAAAATATTTTATATGCAGAGATATTTTGAAATTGGATAAAGCTGAGTGCATAAAATCCGGATGACCTGAATTACTAATGAATGAGACACGGTGCGTCTGAGACATGATGTGTCTTATGATCAATTATTTGGAATTTTCGTTTAAATACCCAGCCCGGACAAGCCAGAATTAACAATGAAATGAAAGGAGTGTTGGATTATTGGAGCAATGGATCGTGCCCAGGCAGATTCGACTTGTCGCATTGTTGGAACCAGTCTCCATCAATCCATTACTCCAACGCTCCTTCCGGATTGTGTTGAATTTTTAGAATATTTTTTTGCCCATCGTGTAAGAAATGAACTTCTGATAAACTAAAAAATATCTTTCTGATGAATAAACTGTTGTTACACACCTGTTGTGCTCCTTGTATTACTGTTCCGCTTGAAAGGCTGCAATCTGAATTTGAAATAACCGGTTTTTTTTACAATCCCAACATTCATCCTGAACAAGAATATAAAAAACGGTTGCATGAAATTAAAAGATGGACTCAACAAACAGGCATTCCACTCATTGTCCAAAATTACGAAACAAGCCGTTGGTTTGAACTTGTTAAAGGATTAGAAGATGAACCCGAAGGTGGAAAAAGGTGTGACGTTTGTTTTAGAATGAGATTAGAACAAACTGCCGCTTTAGCAAAACAAAAAGGATTTGATTGTTTTACAACAACACTTTCGATTAGTCCACATAAAAATGCAACAGCAATAAACTTAGTCGGAAACGAGGTCGGGAAAAAGTTTGGTGTCCAGTTTTTTGAAGCGAACTTCAAAAAGAAAGATGGTTTTAAACAAAGTGTTGAATTGAGTAAAAACTATGGCTTTTACCGTCAGGATTATTGCGGTTGTATTTATAGTCGAAGATAATAATTTCGTAATTAGCAACAACGCGATTCCATCAATCTATACTTTATACGGTCATGCATTAAACTTTTAAGAAAGGCTGAGGCGAAGGCTAAGGCGGAGCAAGGTAGAAGATTGCAGGATTAAGAATTTTTCTTCCTTCGCCTTTGCCTTAGCCTGCGCTTTAGCGCGTTAAAACATTCACCGAGGGCAATTATGAAAGAAGCATTATTTTACCAACAGTTAGAAAACAATAAAGTCATTTGTGAACTTTGCCCGCACCTTTGTAAATTGAATGAAAATCAAATAGGAAATTGTAATGTTCGGAAAAATTTATCGGGTAAACTTTTTTCTTTGCTTTACGGTAAATCCATTGCAATGCACGTTGATCCGATTGAAAAAAAACCTCTATTTCATGTTGCGCCGGGCTCGCGTTCGTTTTCCATGGCAACGGCAGGCTGCAATTTTTTTTGTAAATTCTGTCAGAATTCAGATATTTCACAAGTGAGTCGTTCAATCAATTTGGACTTGATCGGGCAGAAATTATCGCCTACAGAACTTGTTGCTATGGCGGTCAGAAATAATTGCCTGTCCATTGCTTATACCTATACCGAACCAACGATCTATTTTGAGTATGCTTATGATACTGCAAAAATTGCCCACCAACAGGGATTGCTTAATGTTTTTGTTACTAACGGTTTTATTAATCCTGAACCCCTGCAATATATTCATGAATATTTGGATGCTGCGAATGTTGATCTGAAAAGTTTCAGCGATAATTTTTATAAAAAGCTGGTTGGTGCAAAACTTAGCCCTGTTCTTGAAACGTTGAAGTTAATGAAAAAACTGAATATTTGGGTTGAAGTAACGACGTTAATCATCCCGGGAGAAAATGATTCCGATGAAGAATTGAAACAGATCGCTGGTTTCATCAAGGATGAACTGGGCCAAGAAACGCCCTGGCATATTAGCCGATTTTATCCGCAATATAAACTTGGAAATCATCCCCCAACGCCTGTGTCAACTCTGCAAAAAGCCTACGATATTGGAAAAGAGCAGGGACTGCGTTATGTTTACATGGGCAATGTACCGGGTAACCAAACTGAAAGCAGTTTCTGCTACAATTGTGGCGAAATGATTGTGGACAGGTATGGATATCAAATACAAAAAAATAATATCAAATCAGGGAAGTGCAGATTTTGCGGTGTGGAGATTGATGGCGTGGGTATGTGATTCTTGTTAAAGCAGCAGCGGCAGTAGCAGTTGCAGTCGCATTATCACAAATATTGCTCTGAAACGACTGCTACTGCCACTGCAACTGCAACTGCTACTTATAAAATTTAGCCCTTAACAAGTAGATTTCCAATAAATTCTTTATGCCTTTCCCCCGGCTCCCGGCTTCCCTTCCTGCCTGTTATCATAAAACCTGGTTGTCGGATAGGCGAAATCAATATCATCATTTTTTGCAAACTGGCGTAAAATATCCTCCCAAATTGACTGTTCCGTACTGCGTCTTTTCCTGGGATCACCCAGCGCACTAAAGTGCAGGCGAAGGCTGAGGCAAAGGCGAAGGAAAAAATCTTAAACCTTTAATCTTCTACCTTGCTCCACCTTAGCCTTCGCCTCAGCCTTTTCGTTGTAATAGTAATTGATCTTTATTAAAAAACTTTTGCATAAAAAACAAAGATTCAACTGGTAATACTATAAATAGCGAATGGTGAGCATCACACCTGAATCTTTTACTGAAGTCCAGACAATGGGCGTTAATTTTGTATAATGGATCATGTATTGTTTAGCCGCGGTTTTAACTTTTTTTTCAGCTTTTTCAGTAAGATATTCGCCGTGTTTATTTGCGATTTCCAACAGTAGTTCTTTTGCTTTCTCCCAGTGGCTCTCAAAAGTTAACAAAACAGGAACTTCATTCCAAATATAGGTGAATCCCCTGGAATAGTTGGCTATGGAGTGTTTAAATACCAGACCATTTGGCAGATGGATGACTCTGCCGGTTGATTGTTCCGCATCGACCCATTTGCCGATTTCCATGAGCGTGAACATGAAGAGCCGCTTATCTATCACGTCTCCTGCATGCCCGGCAATCTCGATTCTATCACCGACATTAAACGGTCTTCTCCAGATGATAAAAAACCAGCCAGCCACATTGCCAATTAAATCCTGCAGCGCAATTGCCACACCAGCAGCAAAAATTCCCAAAAAGGTAGCAACGGATTTTACCCCCTGGAACCAGATATTGCCAACGATTAGAATACCAATTACCGAAAGCGTATAGGTTATACTTTTTCGCCAGGTGTATCTTTTTTTTGAATCATGAATTCGATGGTAGACGATTGCCAGGATTAAAAATCGAAACATAATTACAAAAAAGATGAAAGCCAATGTTAAAATTATATTGTATTGTACAAGAGGATTCAATCCCAAAGTATCATGTATCCATTGACTGTATTCATTGATTATTTTTCCCATTTTTTTACTCGATTAAGTTGGTTGACTATTTTATGGTTTTAGTATCTAAAAAGATTCTTTTTTATTTATTTCTGGCTTGTCCAGGTTGGATTTATAAAAAACAATTTTAATATTTTCTGTGGGCTGTTCATTTCTGTGTCCTATCGTTTATTTTGAGCCCACTGAAATTGAACACGTCACAGAAAAAATAATCCAAAACAACAATTTTGTAAACTAACGAAGCAGCAGTATTTTATGACTCAGGGCTTCCTCGGCGGTTTTCAAATGAACAAAATATATGCCGCTGCTGACAACTCTCCCGTAATGGTTTCGCCCATTCCAGGAAATTTGATAAGAACCCGGTTGGCAAAAATCTTTTCCTAAATCAATTATTTCTTTACCCAAAATATTGAAGATAGAAATTTTTATGTCTTGTCCCTTATCGATTGAATAACGAATCTTTACTGTACTATTAAAAGGATTTGGATAAGCTGATAGTGAAAAATCTTTTGGCGTATTCTGTTGGGCAAAACAAACCGGCGCCAGGTAATTGTTAAAAGCGTCAAATATTCTCAACCTGCCATAACCCCATTCATGATTCGGTAAATTTCCGATGATATTCTGTTGATCTGCACTTGTATTTAAAGACGACCGAATTTCACCGGAAGTAATACCATGATTACTTTGCATGAGAAGCGCAATTGCACCTGCTACATGAGGACCCGCTGATGATGTGCCGCCAAAAGATTGGTAGCCGCCATATTTATTGTGTCTTGCGGTGGTGCGCACTGAGCTCCCTGGCGCACCAATATCAACCAATCTTTTGCCATCTACTCGCGCGCCGCGCCCGCTAAAATCGTTCAAGCTTTGCTGACTGGTATTTGGATTGTAAGCAGCTACTGTAATTGCACTATCTGCGGTTGCAGGCCAGGTAACCGTTCCATCGTCGTTGGCATTATTCCAGCGAGTATTTCCATTCCAGGAGGATTTATCATCCCAGAGATAGGCATGATAATTAATATTAGTTTGTCTTTCGTTTTTCAAAATAAAAGAAAATGTACTTTGGATAGTCTTGTTCTTTCCCCAGATCAGAAAATCGAAACGATTCGTTCCCCGAATAGAACGGGATAAATAACTATAAATTTCATAATTTCCCAATGTTTGAAAATTACCTTCACCAGTCAAAGTTATTTTATTCCCGGAAGGATCTCTCAATTCAAAAAATAGCCCGCTGCTATCTCCCAGCCATAAAAAATCACCCCAAACTTTTCTCTGATTCCGATTGCTTACAACAGTGAATGATTCAAATTTTGATCCACTGCCTAGTATGTTACCGGATGTGTGCATGCCACCACCGGCAAGGTTTCCAGCAGGCACTACCTGAATAATTCCCTGTGCGGCAAAATCATTGATCATTGTTTCCAGTGGAGATGAGCCATCCATGTATTGCCAGATCCATTCGCCGTCTTCGTAAAGCATAATATTAGCGCCTTCATTTGCTGCCCAAGGCGCGAAGATTTCCATGGTAAAAATAAATGGCGGGTCATTGACATAAATATTGGTACCCATCAGTATTTCAGCGTCAGGCGCGATCCCGGCATATTGATGAACTCCAGCCACTCCACCGGCTAAAATTCCGCAAACCGGGGTGCCGTGCCCATAATAATCACCCTCATTATAGATCAAGTCTATGCCGCGAGATCTAATTATGCCATCTGTTTGGAAAACCTTTCTCACTTTACAGGTATTAAGAGCGACAAGTTTTTCTCCTGCATCCAGTACATCATTCTTATTTTTATCCAAAACAATATATAGCGGCTCTCCATAAGTTGCATCGCTTTCCTGGAATAATTCGCTTCCATAGTCACGTACCTGGTTATTATTAATGTCATTATACAACCAATCCAGAGATGGGTAGTACTCCGGGGGAACATCTTGATCCGTAGCTGAAAACGCTGCAACAAAGTTTAACAATTCATCGTTATCGATATTCCCGCTTATGTTTTTATCAATTCCATCAATACCGGCATTAAAATCACCATTTCCATTCGCGTCGATCCAGTCAAGTGTGTCGCCATCAGGGGAAAAAAAAGCAGGGTGCATTAAATCAATTCCCGTATCGAAATCTGCAATCACAATTCCTTTTCCTGTAATATCCCGCCCCTGATTATCAATTTCTTTCCACAACTGTTCCGCCTGAATTTGCGGGCGGCTCACATTCAGTGGTGGAATATGTTGTGGTCGCCATAAAGCTTCGGCTTGTAACAGGTTTGGAATTAAAAATAAATCATCCTCCACAATGATTGATAAATCCATTTTAACAACCACAACATGAGCAGAATATAAAGGACGTCCTTCAACTTTGAATAATGTTATACCATCTGGCAGTATCTGTTCAATTTCGGATATGTTCACCGGTTTTTTGAATTGAAGGGTTGCAGGCATAATATTTTTTGAAGGTAATTTTAACAAACTTAAATTTTCGCTAGTATATTTTGAAGATAAAAACTTTAACTTTGGACCAATTATTTGTGCTGACAGTGTGGAATATAAGACAAATAAAAGGGTAAAACAAATAATTTTTTTCATCACCGTGTTCCTTATTTTTCAAAAAGTTATATAACAATAACAAAATATTATGGAAATGTCAAGCCCTTTTTTAATTGATTTTTCCCTTGATATTTTGGATATTTTTTTGGATATTGCCTGAACCCAAAGATAAGAATTTTTGTAACCGTTCACTGGGGAGAAAAAGAATGGGTAGGATCAAGCAGTCTTATTTTCACTGAAACCTGGTGAATGTTTATGAATTTTTAAATTCAAGGACTAACTAATGAAATGTTACTCAATCGAGGGAAACCGCCAATGGTTGGACGGCGGCGCCATGTTTGGAAATGCGCCAAAAACACTCTGGCAAAAATGGGTAGAATGTGATGAACATAATCGCATCCCACTTGCCTGCCGTAGTTTGTTGGTTAAAACAGGAAATAAAACAATATTACTCGAAACCGGTATCGGCTACTTCATGGCGCCAAAATTGGCTGACAGGTTTGGAATTGAAGGCAAGGATCATCTTCTGCTGGAAAATTTAATGCAAAAAGGGATACATGAAGAAGATGTGGATTATGTTGTTTTATCTCACCTTCATTTTGACCATGCCGGCGGGCTTGTGCCAGTTTGGCCTGGCATTGAGAAGCCGGACTGGCAACCACATTTTCCCAACGCTAAATATGTGATAAGCAAAACTCAATTTGAAAGAGCTAATTCACCGCACCCACGAGATCGGGCTTCTTATATTGTGGGTTTAAACACAAAACTCCAAGAGAGCAAAAGGCTGATTCTAGTGGAAAATAATCAATCAGAAATCGCTGATTTAAAGGATCTGGTTTCATTTACATTTACAGATGGTCATACACCAGGATTAATGCATTCTATAATTCACGGAGTAAAAGAGACTATATTTTTTGCTGCTGATTTAATACCGGGAACACCATGGATTCATCTACCCATTGTAATGGGTTATGACCGTTTTCCCGAACAAACTATAAATGAAAAAAGGATAGTTTTAGAACAGGCAGCAGCAAAAAATTGGTTGATGTTTTATACGCATGATTCAAAAATAGCTGCATCGCGGATAAAAAAAAATGAGAAGGGAAGATTCGAAGCAACTGAGATGTTACATAAGTTGAATGGATTTGAAATTTAAACATTTTTAATTCTATTGTTTGTGAACTCCATCTTGCCGAATTGAATAAGTCATCTTTATAAAATTTCACTTGACATTTTGAATAAATAATGCCATATTTCCTTTGTATGCAAAGATTCCTATAATCACAAATACATTGAACAAATTCAGGAAAAATCAAAATGGGAATGACTCATGTAACAGTCACTATTCGCAATCCTGCCAACCTGGAAAATGAGTGGGAAGGATTGTTCCTCGTCGATACAGGCGCTATTGATTGTTTGGTGCCGGGGAAATATTTAAGAGAGATTGGTTTATCTCCAAAGATGAGCAGAACTTATGAACTTGCTGATGGTTCGGAAGTGAAAATGGATGCTACGGTTGCCGAAGTAGAGTTTATGGGCGATATTGTGGGTGCTACTGTTATTTTCGGCCCAGACGATGTTGAACCTATTTTGGGCGTCACACCTTTAGAATCGGTCGGGATAGAAGTTGATCCACGCACTCAGAGATTAAAACGTTTGCCTGCTGTTAGGTTGAAATCTTTTGGAGGTCATTATGACACAGCAATTTAAAATTATAGTTGAGAAACATCCTGATTTGTACTTTGAATTTAAATCATCTGATCGCCTACAGTCATTGAAAATGAATCTCCTGTTTTAGAAGCAATAAAGATGTCTAAAAATACAATAAACATCATCGACACCCACAACCACCTCTGTGATCCTGTTTTCGATGCTGACCGTAGCGAAGTTATCAAGCGAGCCAAAGAAACAGGAGTCTCCACGATCATTACTGTCAGCGAAACAATCGAAGATGCAAAACGGAACCTCGAGCTTGCAGAAAAGCATCCCGAATTAAAACCTGCCGCGGGTCTTTATCCGGCTTTTCTCGATTTAAATCAAGCAGAAGAAATGATAACATTCATCCAGAAAGAAAAAGATCGATTGATCGGAATTGGGGAGGTTGGACTTGATTATTGGATAGCAAAGGAAGAATCCGAACGGGAGATTCAAAAGGAGATTTTTAGCCGTTTCATTGATCTATCTTTAGAATTAAATCTTCCGCTCAATATTCATTCCCGTTCGGCTGGCAGGCACGTTATTTCTCTGCTGCTTGAAAAAGGGGCAAAAAAAGTTCACCTTCATGCCTTTGATGGAAAGGCTGCAACAGCGCTCCCTGCGGTGGAGGCGGGCTACTATTTTTCAGTGCCACCATCAATTGTTCGATCACGCCAGAAACAAAAATTAGTTAAACAACTTCCACTATCATGCTTGATGGTCGAAACAGATAGCCCAGTTTTGGGACCAGAGCCGGGACAAAGGAATGAGCCGGCAAATATAATTTTTTCAATTGAAGCGATTGCAGAGATTAAAACTGTGAGTGAAGAAAAAGTTAATGAAAATATTCTTGAGAATACGGTTCGATTGTACGGGATTTAATAAAATCATTCTGTGGTTTGATAAAAGAAATTTTACACTACCAAACTATGAAAACAAAACATGGTTAGATTTACGATAATAATTCATACAATACCATTTTGCAAATAATTTAATACTAAATTTTTAACATCATATATTTGGAGTTTCTCGAATAAATTTTTGGAGAAGGCAGAACAATCAGTCTTTTTCATTGTTTTAAGTGTCCAACCTCCATTTTGGTCAAGTTCTGAAAATTTTTGTGGTAACTTGTCAATTGTTCCCATAACAGTAGTGACGTACTGCTGATTTTGTAGATTATCAACCAAGGCAATTTCAGCAGGTAAAGAAGCCATGTCTTTGTGCAATTTTTTTCTACCATGACGGCGACGACAGCGTCTTTTAATTTTACGAAACGATCGTTCCATTAGATTGTTTGTTCTTTGCGCAACAATTTCATGTTCCGTGTTGCCAATGTGAACGATGATTGGCGACATAAATAGCATATCCCAATATTTATGAATCTGCTTGAGCATTTTTTTCATGTCGTCAGCTAATTGTGGGTGCTGTTTATTAAAACGAACACGATTTGCTTTTTTTCCCAGCCGGGTCGTGTAAGCTATCAGTTCTTTCTCAATTTGCTGCAATTCATTATGGCTTGCGAGCGAACCGTTGTCATTGAGTCCTTGTTTGCTGCTCTTGCATGCCAGACGCATGATTTGTCGAAATCGATCAAAGATGGTGATTCTTTTACGTAATGATTTAACAGTATTCTCAATAGGATCATCAGGGTTCTCCGGCATAACCGTACTGAGGACTGTTTCGAGCTTGAGTAAATCCTTTTTCTCACGTTTAGGCAGAGGTGCGGCATTTTTGAGGGTCTCCCTTACCTGAGTAATGGCGATTTCAAGTTTTTCATAATACTCCAAATGGAGATGATCAAACGGAAAACCGTAACCGTCACCATTTCCCTTGCCGAACTGTATTTCGTAAATCACCTGTAAGGCATACCACTGGAGACGTTCTTTTGTTTTTGCCTGAATAAAATATGGCTGACAATCGGATTGATCAAAAACGGCAGTCATTTTTTCGGCGCCCCCCAGTTTTTTTTCGATACGTTTTGACAGGGTACGTAATGCGGCTTTGATTTGCGATTTGCTAAGCGCCTGACGTAACGAGTCATAATCTGCATCCAAAAAGTCACGCCCCAGATCACGCAAGAAATGATAGTGACAAATCACATGAACAATGCCGGGGAAAACCACGGCAACCACATTTAAAAAAGCACGCCCCATGTCGCTAACTATGGCTAAGGGCAATCCAAAGAGTTCTTTGACAGTCTCAAGAATGATCTGAACATCGACCTTGTTTTCACTGCGTATCTTCTTTGAATACAAGACTTGCCCACTGATACCATCGATACAGGACAAAAGCAATGGGTCTTTTTCTTCGCAGGTGGAATCCAGATGCAGAATATAGCCGCCCCTTAGTGACATTTGATGACGGATTGCTGCAATACTGCTATGGTGCAGACGACCGAGATACTTGAGAAATTTGTAGGCTAAAACCTGCACCGTACTGGCCGGGATATCCTTTCCGCTTCTTTGTTTGATATGGTCTTTGATCTCTTTGACCTGTCGGCCATACAGATAAAACTCAAGACCGCAGAACACAATCAGGTCATAACCATAGCGGCAACGCGGGGGTACTAACCGGCGTAAAGCTTCTGAATGCAGAGGAGGCTCGCCATGAATCGGTTGAAAAATCTGTTCATGGGCAATAAAACTGCCAAGTTCCAGTGTGTGCACCGTTCGTGTCACTGTTTTGAGCATAGGGCAGCATGTTTCGGTTGCAAAAGAATCCGCAGCGGAAAAATCAAGTCGTGGTAATTCAGACAGCAAGTTTACAAAGCTATACCGTCCGTTAAAGGCAGTAACTTGTTTATGAAGCAAACTTAAGAGTTGCGGATGCCCTTTTTTTTTGACAGATCGTAGCGATCAAACAGTTCCTTGACTGCTGTTAGGGTTACTATGATACCACGGGCTTTCAAATAGGAACGAACATCTTTGGGCTCAAATTCAGGATGCTTTACCAAACCGGCTAATGCTTCGATCTTGCTTTTATCGTCAAGCTGTTGTGGCAGAATTATCGTTGCTGTTGGGGAAGGTGCAAGCCTTACACGTCGTCTCTCGATCTGCTGCTCGCGTTTAACCGGATCGGTAGTAAAATAATACCAACCGTTAAAATATTCGCGGGTAATTACGCCTTGGTTACTAAGCGGAAGCAACAAAGAAGATACTCGTACACCCAACAACCGGTTCAGTTCATTGACAGAGTAACCCATTTCCGAAAAATCAACAAAATGTTGAATCGTTGCTTTTAGCGTCCCATATTTGGAAAACCGAACCTGACGGTAATGCCATAATCCATTGTTGTCAAACCTGGCAACTTCCGGAATGGTGTAATACCGGCTGTTTAAGTTGTAGCTGGTAAAATACCCGTGTTCAGATAATCGCCGGAACAATGTCATATTTGAACAACCGCTGACATCAAGCAACTCGGACTTAGTCAGAACCTTTTTTTCAAAGAACGGAGCGATGACGTCATCGAGTAAAAAAGTTTGAGTTCTCATGATAAATGATATAGTATGTATTATGTTTTAATAAGTTAATTATAGTACATAGTATATCATATTAAATGCACAAAATCAAGTAAAAATGTACATTATGAGAAAATATTTGATATTTTTAGGCAGCTTGATCGTAAACATTGTATTCTATCTGATTAATTATTATAACATTATAGCTTGGTAACTGTGTTTTGTTTTCATAGTTTATTGGTATTGCTTTTAATATAACATTTTTTTTACATTTGTCAATCCTTTTTTAACTGCAGCACAATCTTCTCTGCCGTAATCGGCATCGACTTAATCCTCGATCCCTATATGAGCTTTTACGAAGGATACATTTTTTTTGCTTGACTTTTCAGCTACTTTTAATTATATTTTTTCAACAATTCATTCCTTTGATTAATCAGAAAATTAAATAACTAGGGAGATTTATTAATGCCAATTATATCAATGTTTTATGGAATAATTATCCGAATGTATCAGCTTGATAATAAGCATCATAATTTACCACATATTCATGCTAAATATGCAGAATTTGAGGCTTCTATTAATATTGATGATGGAGAAATTCTTGCCGGTAAATTAGCAAAGAAGCAATTGCGATTAGTACAGGCATGGATTGAGTTGCATAGAGACGAGTTGTTAGCTGATTGGGAGATATCAATTAGCGGAGATAATCCGTACAAAATTAAACCATTATGAGGTGATTTTATGTATTGGGACGTAAATATTGTTAAACCTAAACCTGAATATAAACTATATGTTGAGATAAAAGATGGAAGGAAAGGTTTATTTGACATGAAACCTTATCTTGATAAAGGTGTTTTTAAGGAACTTAAAAATGTAAATTATTTTAACCAGGTAGCTATCTTATTTGGAGCTGTAACTTGGCCTAATGAACAAGATATAGCTCCGGAAACATTAATTAGCGAAATGGAATTAGTAAATGAAGAGCCGGTATAACGACCAAATGAAAGGTTCTGCAACTGTAAAACTTACAGATGGTTCAGTTTACGAAGCCGAAATACACTGGTTTGAAGCATATAGCATAGGCCAAAAGGATTTATACTCGTTAAGGGTTAAAATGTAACATTCAACTAAAATATTTCTTTTAACTTTTGTTATCTGATACCATAAATGCACTTTAGTGCGCTATTTATTATCAATATATTCCTCTTTGGTTTGTTCAAATAATCCCTGCTTTTTTAACTCCAACACAATCTTCTCCGCTGTGATCGGCATCGATTTAATCCTGATTCCCAAAGCATCCTCCACCGCATTGGCAATAATCGGCGCTGCCGGGATCATTGTATGTTCACCAACTCCCCTGGCACCAAACGGCCCATCAGGTTGGGGAACCTCCACTAAAATAGAGACGATTTCGTCAGGAATGTCCATTGCTGTCGGGATTTTGTAGTCGGCAAAATTGGGATTTAGCAATTTGCCTTTTTCATCGAAACGCATATCTTCATAAAGTACTGTTGCTATACCCTGCAACAATCCCCCGGTCACTTGTCCCTTTATTAAATCCGGATTTAATGCTTTTCCAACATCAACAGCCAAAACAACTTTTGGGATTTTTATTTTACCAGTCTCTTTATCAATTTCAATTTTTATCGCGCTGGCGCCAACCGTATAATGGACATTTGGTTTTCCACCCTGGCTGGTCTCGGGATCGCTCAACGCAGAAGCAAACTCCGGCATAAACATTCCCCTGCCAACAATTGGTCCCCCTCTGAATGTGCCATCATCTTTCCCAATCCCGGCAATCACAAAATTTTTCAAAGGCAACTTAAAACCCGGTTCCTTTTTAGACATCACCATTTCATCTTTCAGAAAGAGAGAATCCCTGTCTTTATCAAGCGCTCTTTCAATTAAATCAAAAATTTGCTCCCTGGCATCCTCAGCTGCCCTTTTAACCGCATTGCCGCAGCCCCAGGTAACATGAGAAGCAACGGTCTGCCACTCGTAAGGATTTCTATCCGTATCCGGGTTTTCAATCCTGATCTTTTCCGGGGGAACCGTAAGTACTTCAGCTGCAATTTGAGCCATGACGGTTTGGTATCCCTGCCCGATCTCCATCCCTGAAACCAAAATATTTAAACTGGCATCTTCATTAAATTTTAAAAAAGCAGTCGATGAAGCGTTTGGCGGCATGGCTGGCGCTTTCCAGAAAAGAGAGAAGCCTTTACCAATAGCTTTTTGGGGATCGTTTGATTTTTCATCTTTTCCCCATTCAATGGCTTCAGCAGCTTTTTCAATCGCCTCTGCTAGTCCACTCTGGTTCATCGACGCTCCGTAAGAGAGTTTGTCCCCACTTCTGATCGCATTCTTTTTCCGAAATTCAACCGGATCCATTTTAATTTTTTTAGCCGCTTCATTTATCTGCGACTCCAGTCCAAATAAAAATTCCGAATAGCCGAAACCCCGGTAGGGTCCGCCCGGGGGAAGATTTGTGTAGATACAGTATGAATTGATTTCTATGTTGGGAATTCGATAAGGTCCTGTTGCAGACAGGCCAGCCGCATTCACAACATTGGCACCATATTCAACATAAGCTCCGGCGTCCCAGAATAAATTATTTTGAATGGCGGTAATAGTACCATCTTTTTTACAGCTAAGTTTGATTTTGGCAGTGAGCCCCTGTCGCTGATACGTATTGTAAAATTCCTGCGCTCTTGACCAGAGAATTTTTACCGGGTTGCCTTTTACAGCAGTGGCAAGGGCAGCGCCCAAAATTTCCATTGACACGCCTGCTTTTCCTCCAAATCCGCCGCCGACATAAGGTGTAATAACCCGGACATCCTTGTGAGATAAACCGAGCGGCGCCAATGCCTCGGCAAAAAGATGTCTCTGTGTATGAGGTGATTGAGATGCTGTCCAGACTGTAAGCCTGCCCGAATGATCAAATAAACCAATTGCCCCGTGTACCTCTATTGCGCAATGGGCGTATCTTGGAACTGTATAGGTGTCCTCAAAAACAAAATCAGCTTCTTGAAAAGCTTTGTTCGTGTCTCCTTTTCTTACTTTTCTCAAATGGGCGACATTAGTATTCGCTTTTGGGAAAAACCAGGGGACATGAGTGTAATCCTTCAATTCGGGGTGAATTAAAACCGATTTTTCTTTTAAAGCTTCTTCAATATTTAAAATGGGAGATAATTCTTTATATTTTACATCCACCAGCTTGGCGGCTTTTTTTGCTGTTTTGGGATCACGCGCAATAACCGCAGCTACTTGCTCACCCACAAACCGAACCCTGTCCTGCGCCAGTATGTACCTGTCATGCATATACAGTCCGAACCGGTACGGAAAATCTTTTCCGGTTACCACTTTCACAACACCCACCATTTTTTCTGCTTCTGAAGCATCAATTTTCTCTATTATAGCATGAGCAACAGAACTTTCCACAATTGCCGCAAACAGCAGGTTTGGTCCGAAATCAAGATCGTCAACAAACCGGGCAGCGCCGGATATCTTTGCTATCCCATCCACTCTTGCTGCGGATTTGCCGATGTATTTGTAGTTGGTCATTGCTTCTTCCTTTTATTGT
Source organism: Candidatus Zhuqueibacterota bacterium (assembly GCA_016783825.1). GTDB lineage: Bacteria > Zhuqueibacterota > Zhuqueibacteria > Thermofontimicrobiales > Thermofontimicrobiaceae > Nigeripontimicrobium. The sequence goes on from JADHVV010000030.1 coordinate 29,053, forward strand.
TTGAACTCTTGTTTTAGCTCTTTTTAAAAACTGGAGAAGGTCAAGATCAAGGTCAAGGTTAAGAAATATTCTATTTTTTCTTGATCTCGACCTTAACCTTAACCTTTCTCTTTACCTTCACCTTTGCCTTTACCTATTAAATCCTCCACCGCCTCAATAATAGGAATATACCCCGTACAACGGCACAAATTCCCTGACAGCGCTTCTTGGATTTCCTTACGATTCGGCTTTGGATTTTTATTTATTAATTCAGTAGCAGATAACACCATCCCCGGTGTGCAGAAGCCGCATTGAAAAGAATTAAAATCGTGAAAGGTCTGTTGGAGCGGCGTCATGCCATCCTTCATCAATCCTTCGAGAGTGGTTACTTCCTGTCCTTCTACTTCAAGTGCTAAAACGAGACAACTTTTGACAGTTTTTCCGTCTAACATTACTGTGCAACTGCCACAATCGCCCATATCACAACCGATTTTGGGAGTTTTTATTCCCAGTTTGTCTCGCAATACATCGAGCAGGATATCACCAGATTCGACTTCAATTGATCTTGTTTCGCTATTTAATAAAAATGTTATTTTCTTTTTCATGCTATTTGCTCCAATAGAAAAATCTGTTTTTCATAACCTGTTTTCTTCAAAAATTATTGCCACAAAGACACCAAGGTTATTATACCCGCAGGGTGCACAAAGAAAAAAAACAATAAAAAGAGAAGGATATTTAAGAAGCAACAACATAAAATGAGTTTATAATTCACTTTGTGTCTTCGTGTCTTGGTGGCGAAAAAGTACCTGAAACCGGTCTTATTTAAACCAAACTTTCACCATACTCCAATCCATCGCCATTTAATCTTTCAACTGCGGTTTTTATTCCCCTTTCAAACATTACTTTTGCCATGTGCATTCGATATTCTTTTGTCGCCCTAATATCAGTTATGGGAGAGATTTCATCAGGAATTAATTCCTTTGCTTGTTCAATTAAATGGTCATTTATTTTTTTCCCATTTAGAAAAGATTCTATTTTGTTGGCACGCAGAGGTGTTGGCGCAACTGCTCCGAAGGCAATTCTGTAAGCATTATTTGCAAAAGCTAATAAGGCAACGTTTACCTGGGCTAAATCTTCGCCGCAATATCTACCAAGTCTCACGTAGCAACCACCGGTTTTTTGATTTGGAAATGGTATTGAAATATGCGTTACCAATTCCCCGTGCTTCAATGCTGTTTTTTTATTTCCGAGGAACCAATCTTTAATCGGAATTTTTCTTTTTCCTTTTGAAGACCTGACGTTTACATCAGCTTCATAGACGCACAACAAAGGCCCGCTATCCAAACATGGAACAGCCGAACAGATGTTTCCAACCATTGTTGCCCTGTTTCTTATTCCCACGGAAGCTACTGTTTTGGAAACTTCCCATACTAATGGAAATTTTTCCTTTATCACCACGGATTCCAAAAGATCTGTGAAGGTTACAAGCGCACCGATAATAAGACAGTTATCTTTGAATTCAATTTTTTTCAAATCCTTTAGACTTTTAATGTCAACAACGATTTCGGGTGTTGCGGTTCCTTCTTTGAGATTGACAATGAGGTCAGTTCCACCAGCAAGAATTGTTGCATTTTTATTATTTGATATTAAATCAATCGCAAATTCTATTGTTGTAGGTTTGAAGTAATCGAAATCCTGTAATATTGACATAATTTACTCCATTTGTTTTAAGCCATCAGTCACTAACAAAGAATCTGCTTGCTGATGGCTACGAGCTGAATGCTAATTCCCTGGAGGCATAAAGGCTACCATCCTGCACATAGCAGATTCCAATTCAATTCCTCGCAATGGAAAACACCCGATCCAGGCTCGTTTGTTATTGAGTTTATCAATTTCACCATCCACACATTCAGCATGAACCAACTTTTTGGGAAACAGTTTTAGATGCATCACCTGGTAATATTCGTCTTGTGGGAATACTTCATCCCAGGATTTTCCATTGTACTTTTCTTTAAGCTTATTTTCAGCTTCAATAAAAAGTCCCGGGTGCCATTTTCTGATCATCGTGTTCATCGGGTGATCAGCGCTGCCGCAATCAACACCAATCCATTTTAATTTCATTTCCAACGCCCATTTATGAAAATCCGGTCCTGGGCCGGGATGTTTGACAAAATAGCGCAATTCATCCGATCCTTTTTTATCCCAACCATATTTGTGATAGCCGGTATTAATGATCAGAATATCGCCCTTTTTAATTTCTGCTTTGCTCATCAACATCTCCGGGGAATAGAGATCGTAATCATCAACCTCATCCGAAATATCCACTACAACGCCCTGCCCTATCCATTCGTTCAAAGGTACTTGACCGATTGCTCTACCGCTGGCGTGAAAGTGAATTTCACCATCCATGTGGGTGCCTACATGATTACTGGTTGTAATGATCTGTCCATTGGCGCCCTGTCCAATATGCGCGCCAGCTAATCTTTTGAAATACTGAATTCCAAGTGGCATGTAGCTGGGCCACGGCGGTGTATGAATGCTCAATCGCATTGTCAGATCATAGACTTTGACTTCATCCATAAATTTTAAAAATTCTTCTGTGTTCATTTTTTGATCTCCTTGTT
>JADHVV010000195.1 GCA_016783825.1 Candidatus Zhuqueibacterota bacterium
AGAATATCCTTAATCCTTGAATCTTATACCTTGCTTCGCCTTTGCCTTCGCCTCAGCCTTTTCGGTATGAAAGTTAATTGATCTGGGTTAGAAATTCTTTTGCACAAAAAACGAAGATTTGACTTGTAATACTATAATTTGTAATTATTCCGTGGGTTTATAAAAGTCATTTTGAGGGAGCTTGCGACCGAAGAATCTCTCCAGCATCTGCACCCTTTTAAAAATAATAAGAGATTCTTCACTTCCTAACATCACCATTCCCTTCCCTCGTTCAGAATGACTTGAATGCCTGAACATTTACCATAATTAACATAATAATTTTGAACTATATTGAGATAGTAAATATAATTCGAACGTGAACAATAGGTAATAGGGTAATTAGTCCATTAGGCCATTGCTGTAGTGATGAAAAGGTAAAGTTGTGCTTTGCCTTATTACCCAATTACCTTTTTACCTGATTACCTATATAATAGTGACTTTCAAATAAAATAGTAATGTAACGAAGTAACAAAGGAACCATATCCCATGCCAGAAATACTCCAATACGAATTCATGCGTAATGCTTTTTATGCTGCCATTTTGGTAAGTATCGCTTGCGGCATTGTGGGCACTTTTGTTGTTATTAAAAAAATTGTTTTTATCAGTGGTGGGATAACGCATGCAGCATTTGGCGGCATCGGGTTGGGATATTTCCTCGGAATAAATCCGGTCATTGCAGCGATTCCGTTTAGCCTGTTATCTGCTATCGGCATTGGTTTGGTCGGGAAGAAAATAAAATTAAGCGAAGATTCTGCCATCGGTATTATCTGGTCAGTGGGAATGGCGATAGGTATTGTGTTCATCAGTTTAACCCCTGGTTATGCACCTGATTTATTCTCTTACTTATTCGGCTCCATTTTAACCGTTTCGACGAGTGATATTTTTATTATGCTCCTGCTCGATTTTATAATTATAGTGGTTGTATTACTGATGTTCAAAGAATTTCAGGCGCTGGCATTTGATGAAGAATTTTCATCAATTGTTGGAGTGCCGACCAAAGCGCTTTATCTTTTATTATTAAGTCTGGTTGCATTGAGTATCATTGTACTCATCCGCGTTGTTGGCGTTATCCTTGTGATTGCGTTACTGACAATTCCCACTGTAATCGCACGACAATTCACCAATAAATTGAAGAAGCTCATGCTCTACTCAACCATTTGTGCTGTAATTTTGACTATTGCCGGTTTATGGCTTTCCTATCTGTTTGACCTGCCATCAGGAGCGACGATTGTTTTGGTTCTGGCGTTTGTTTTTTTAATTTCATCATTTATCAGTAAGAGAATTGTAAGAAAATCAATGGAGTGCAGCGCGAAATAGTACTTTTTTACGCCATGCGCCCTGCTCTTTGCCTGTACTTTAGTGCGTCATGCATTTAATACATTTTAACAAAACATAGTTGAAAGCTAAATTTTATTCACCAACGAGTTTAGCTCAACAAGAAAGGAAATTTTATGACCTTTTTCTCGATTGTTCGTGATGCCGCAAATTTCCTCTGGGGGCCTCCCATGCTTATTTTTTTATTGGGTAGTGGTCTGTACTTATCTCTCCGGTTAAAAGGAATACAATTTACAAAATTTTTACCTGCTATTAAAGAACTCAAAAAATCCATCAAATCTTCTGGTGAAGGAAATATAACTCCTTACCAGGCATTAATGTCAGTGCTTTCCGGAATTGTGGGAAACGGAAATTTGGCTGGCGTAGCCACTGCGATTGCTGTCGGTGGGCCTGGAGCAATTTTCTGGATGTGGATCTCGGCGTTTGTACTCATGGCAGTGATGTACACAGAATCTTTGTTAGGCTGCAAGTTCCGCGAAAAAGACAAAGATGGAATTTACCTGGGCGGGCCCATGGTTTACATTCAAAGAGGACTTGGCTGGCGAAGTCTGGCAATTGCCTTTGCTTTAGCCATGGCATTTAAAACTTTGTTGGCTACAACTTCGATTCAATCCAATTCCATGTCCATTGTGCTTCAAAATCAATTTGGTACGCCGCTCCTTTTATCATGTGGTATCATAGCAGTATTGACCTGGATTGTCGTCATAGGCGGTTTGAAAAAAATTGCCAGAGTCGCCAAAATCCTGGTACCATTTATGACGATACTTTACCTGGGAAGCGGTATGCTGATTCTTATTTTTAATTATCATAAATTACCTTTGGTTTTCAACGAAATATTTAGCTATGCTTTTACTAGCAAAGGTGCAATTGGCGGATTTTCTGGCGCTACGGTAATGATGGCGCTCCGTTACGGCGCTGCCCGAGGCGCTTACAGTAATGAGGCGGGGACCGGTTCTGTGGCAATTCTTTATGCAACAGCCCAATCGAATGATCCGCAGAAACAATCTCTCATCGCCATGTTAGGCGTTTTTATCGACACAATAATCATTTGCACAATTACAGCGCTAATAATTTTAATGAGTGGATTCTGGACACAAGATGGATTGAACAGCACCGCTCTGGTGTCGCAAAGTTTTAAAACCAGCCTGCCGTTCGGTGATTGGATTGTGCTTGCCTCATCTTTGTTATTAGGGTACACAACTTTAATTACCTGGTGTTTTTATGGTGAGCAGAGCGCGGCGTTTATTTTTGGGGATAAAATTAAAATACCCTATCGCTGGTTATTTTGTCTGTCAATTTTTATCGGCGCCAACAGCAACCCGGAAAATATCTGGAGCTGGGGAGATTTACTCAATGCAATTACGGTTATTATTAATTTGATTGGGATATTGGGGCTTGGGGCTGTTGTAGTTAAAACGACATTTAGTGAGTAATTGGGGATTGATGGATTGGTGGGGTGATGGATTGCTGGAGTAATGGATTTGATGAAGTACTGGAGAAATAAGAATCCCAACGCACCATTATTCCGGTTTTCTTTTTAATTTTGAATTTTCTATGTTGGGTTTTGGAAAACTTGCAGAATGTTTTGGTGTTTTGTTTTGACGGATTTTTACTTTAAAGATTTTGCGGCTGAATAAAATTTTATTGACAATGATAATTTAATTTGTTATTATATCAACATACTAATATAAAACTAACGTAACTATTCAGTGTGGTTACAAAAGTCATTCTGAGGGAGCTTGTGACCGAAGCATAGTCTGTATTTCCTTATTATTATAATGTGACTATACAGGAATCTCCCCAACGTCCACGCCTTATTTAAATTAATATGAGATTCTTCACTTCCCAACATCACCATTCCCCTCCCTCGTTCAGAATGACTTGAATATCTGAACAGTTACAAACTAACCTTCAAATTCAAAACATGTTAAATTTTGCCAACCTTTTTTTTCTCGATCCTTCGCTAAACGAACAATAAAATTATTTCACAAAAAATACAAACCAAAGGAGTAGATATTATGATTCAATCAAAAATCGAAATAAGTAATCTGTTAGTGATTTGCCTGTTTATGGTATTAATTGGATTTTCCAAATACGCGATTGCTGCTGACAAACCCAACGACTGGGAAAATCCACAAATGATTTCTTTGAACACCGAGCAATCCCATTGTACGTTAATTCCTTACCAAAATATAAATCAGGCGCTAAAAGCAGAGCGATTTGCCTCACCTTTTTTCAAATCCTTAAATGGAAAATGGAAATTCAACTGGGTAAAAAAACCGGCAAATCGTCCAATGGATTTTTACAAAACTGAATTCGATGTGAGCCAATGGGATGAAATTGATGTTCCGGGCAATTGGCAAATGTTTGGTTATGGAATTCCTGTTTACCTAAACATCCCCTACGTTTTTAAAAAAGATCCACCACATATTCAACAAGATTACAATCCTGTCGGCTCATATCGAACAGAATTTACAATTGCGAAAGACTGGGACGGTCGCCAGGTTTTTCTTCATTTTGATGGAGTGGAGTCTGCGTTTTATCTCTGGATAAATGGTGAAAAAGTTGGCTACAGCCAGGGCAGCAGAACGCCGGCTGAATTTAATATCACTAAATATTTGAAAAATGGTAAAAATATTTTAGCTGCCGAAGTTTACCAATGGTCAGATGGCTCCTATCTTGAATGTCAGGATTTTTGGCGGTTGAGCGGGATTTTCAGAAATGTTTACCTGTTTTCAACTCCTAAAGTCCATATTCGTGATTTTGAAATTAAGACAGATCTTGATAATAATTTTGTTGATGCAACACTTTCCGTTACAGCTAAAGTTTGGAATTATGGAGAAAAAAACTGTGAGAAACCAATGGTGCAAGTTTCTCTTTACGATTCTGAAAATAATCTAAACGGTGGCCAAGTATTAATGAAGGCAACCACAGCCTTAATTGCACCGGCGACTGAATCCGTTATCATGATGAAAACACAGATCAAAAATCCGCTCAAATGGTCGGCTGAATTTCCAAACTTATATACGCTTGTTTTAAGATTAATGGACAAAGATGGAAATGAGCTGGAAATTGAGAGCGCGAAATTTGGTTTTCGGGAAGTTGAAATCACAAATGGACAACTGAAGGTTAATGGTGTTTCCATTCTGGTAAAAGGAGTAAATCGGCATGAACACGATGACCGAACCGGGCATTACGTTACGCGAGAATCAATGATTAAAGATATCCAATTAATGAAACAGTTCAATATCAACACCGTCCGCACCAGCCACTATCCCGATGATCCGGAGTGGTACGAGTTGTGTGACAAATACGGTTTATATTTAATTGATGAAGGCAACATTGAAGCCCATGGTATCGGGTATGCACCGGAAAATGTGCTGGCTAACCGTCCGGAGTGGAAGGAAGCGCACCTGGATCGAATCAGAAGAATGGTGGAGCGGGACAAAAATCATCCTTCCATCATAATCTGGTCATTGGGAAATGAGGCCGGAGACGGCACTGCATTTGAAGCGTGCAGTGATTGGATTCATCATAGGGATCCATCGCGTCCGGTTCATTACGAAAGAGCGGGCAGACAGCCGCACACGGATATCGTTTGTCCCATGTATTCCCGAATTGAATCCATTATTAAATATGCCCAAGAGGAGCAGAATCGCCCGTTAATTTTGTGTGAATATGCCCATGCAATGGGAAATTCAGTCGGTAACCTGCAGGATTACTGGGATGCGATTGAAAAATATGATTTTCTCCAGGGTGGCTGCATTTGGGATTGGGTTGACCAGGGACTCATTAAAACAACTGAAGATGGCAGAGAGTACTGGGGCTATGGTGGTGATTTTGGCGACAATCCCAATGATGCCAATTTTTGTCTCAATGGATTGGTGCTTCCTGATCGCGGACTAACGCCTAAAATATGGGAAGTAAAAAAGGTTTATCAATATATAAAATTCCTGCCTGTAAATTTGGCAGAAGGTAAAATTGAAATTATTAATAAATATTTTTTCAGAAATTTGAAAGATTTAATAATCAAGTGGGAAGTTATTGGGGATTGTGAACAAGTACTTTCTGGAAATATTTCCCAACCTGATATTGCCCCAAATGAGAGTAAAATCATTGATTTGAAAAATTATAAAATAATACCGAAACCAGGAGTGGAATATTTTCTTAATTTTAGTGTTATCACAGCAAATGAAGAAGCTTTAGTACCCAAAGGGCATGAGGTCGCGATTGAACAATTTGAGCTGCCAATAGAAATTGTAGTCAATAAAACATCAATTGAAAAGTTTCCTGAATTGAGTATAACACAAGATAAAGCTAAAGCAACCATTACTGGTGAAAATTTTAATCTAATTTTTGATAAAAAGACAGGGACTATTTCTTCATACGTTTTCAAAGGTACAAAATTGATCGAAGCTGGCCCAATTCCAAATTTCTGGCGGGCGCCGACTGATAATGATTTCGGAAATGGTATGCAAAAAAGATGCGCTCATTGGCAAAAAGCGAGCAACAACAGAATCGTAAAAAAAATCAGGGTGAAGAAAATAGCAAAAAACAGGATTGACGTTTTGGTTGATTTTGTTCTGCCTGATGTTGATTCAAAACATCGTGTGAGTTATTCGGTTTTGGGTTCTGGCGATATCGTTGTCGCAAGTAACCTGAGGCTGGGTGAACAAAGTGTTCATGAATTAATGCGCTTTGGAATGAAAATGCGCCTACCCAAAGAATTCGAAAAAATGGAATATTTTGGACGCGGGCCCCATGAAAACTACTGGGATAGAAAAACTGCTTCACTAATTGGAATTTACAAAAGCACAGTTCGCGATCAATACGTGCCGTATATCAGTCCGCAGGAAAATGGTAATAAAACAGAAGTCAGGTGGGCTGCCTTTCGTAATGAAGAAGGAATGGGCATGATGGCAATCGGAATGGAGCTGTTGAGTATGTCAGCGCTTCATTATTCTATTGAAGATTTGAGCCAGGAAAAACGCGGAACGAAGCATGACATTGATTTACAAGAAAGAGATTTTGTAGCGCTGAATCTTGATTACAAACAGACTGGCGTGGGCGGCGATAATTCCTGGGGCGCACGACCGCATAAAAAATATACTTTGCTGCCGAAGAATTATTCTTATCAGTTTCGATTGAGACCGATTGATGGGGGAGATGACCCAAAAGATTTAAGTAAACAGAAGTTTGAATTAGACTAAAAAATACATTTTAACAGGATGTTTTATATGAGAAAATTACAACCAATATTTTTAATTATCCTGATTTCATTTTCTAATCAATATTTATTTGCCCAGGAAAATTCAACAACTTCAGAAGTTACTAAAGTAATTCTGTTAGGCACTGGCACCCCGAATCCTGATCCTAAACACTCGGGCTGCTCTGTGGCAATTGTGGTGAACGATGTTCCATATATTGTTGATTTTGGTCCTGGTGTTGTAAGACAGGCTGCTGCTCTATCGCTACGGTACGGAGGTGAAATAGAAGCATTAAATGTGAAAAATATTAAGCGGGCTTTTCTAACCCACTTACATTCTGATCATACCGTAGGCTATCCTGACCTGATCTTCACACCCTGGGTTATGGGGCGCGACGAGCCATTGCAAGTTTATGGCCCGGAAGGTATTGTAGAAATGACGGATAATATTTTAAAAGCATACCAGGAAGACATAAAATACCGTTTGTACGGATTAGAGCCAGCCAACAACCAAGGATGGCGGGTTAATGCTCACGAAATCCAACAGGGAAAAATCTACCAGGATAAAAATGTGACGGTCGAAGCATTTCATGTAAAACATGGCAGTTGGCCTAATGCTTTTGGATTCAGATTTACTACGCCGGATAAGGTCATTGTGATTTCAGGAGATACACGACCCTGCGAAAATATTATTAAATTTAGCCAGGGTGCGGATATATTGATCCATGAAGTGTATTGTAAAAAAATGTATGACAAAAAAAATGAGTTCTGGAAAAAATACCATGCAAAAAATCACACATCAACTTATGAATTAGCGGAAATTGCCAACAAAACAAAGCCGGGATTGATTATTTTGTATCATATTTTATTTTGGGGGGCAACTGAAAATGATCTGCTCGAAGAGATTGCCGAAAAGTATGATGGAAAGGTTGTCGTTGGAATAGACTTGGGAATATATTAATTAAAGGGAACACAATGAGAAAATTAAAAAAATCAATTATTTTAACGATTGTCTTGTTGGTCGTAATCCAATTTATCTTTTGTCAAAAACAATCTCAAATTTCAGATATTAAAATAGTTGATACCATATTAAATGATCAGGGCAGCTTTTTTTATCTAAATAATCAAAATTATCCTGAACTGAATAAGACCCTGCCTATTGGTATCTTTGATTCAGGAACCGGTGGACTGACTGTATTGGATGTCATTGTTAATTTTGATGAATATAATAATGATGTACATTCATTAAAAGACGGAGGTGATGGCGTTAAGGATTTTCAGGAAGAATGTTTTATCTATCATGGTGATCAGGCGAATATGCCTTACGGCGTTTATCCTAAAGAGGGTAAAACCGATTTATTGAAGGAGCACATCATTAAAGATGTACAGTTTTTACTTGGTGAAAAATATTATCTTTCTGCAAAAACAAGTGAATACAAAACAGATAAATCGCCTGTCAAAGCAATTGTAATCGCCTGCAATACAGCAACAGCTTATGGCAAAGAAGACATAAAGAATTTTATCAAAAAAGCAGGACTCAATATTAAAGTAATCGGTGTCATCGGTGCAGGAGTAAGAGGCGCATTGAGTATTTTTCAGCAGGATGAAGACGGAAGTGTTGCTATTATGGCAACTGCGGGCACAGTAGCCTCTAATGGATACGTGAAGACTTTGAATAACCAATTAGCTGAATTAAATTATTCAGGCGATATTTTTGTGTTTCAACAAGCAGGCATCGGTCTGGCTGGTGCAATAGACGGATCTCCCGAATATATTTCTTCCGAAACAACGGCACCAAGACCTGAATATAAAGGACCTTCCGAAAATAATCCTGAAACAAAAATAGATTTGTCTTTGCTGCAAAGATATAATTTTGAGTGGCAAAACAACAAAATGCTATATG
>JADHVV010000196.1 GCA_016783825.1 Candidatus Zhuqueibacterota bacterium
ATAAATTTGAAATGCTGAATCTGCTTTGCCGATTTCTTCTAAAAGGTATGCTTTATTATAATAGGCATCGTCAACAAGATGGCTATAGGGCATTTCAGTGATGAGGCGTTCATAAATTGACAGTGGTTGGGAAAAATCCCGTTTGGGTTCCTGCAAAACAGAATCAACTTGCGAGCTATCTCTCTCTGCCATTGACTGATCATATCTCTGCGTTCGACTTAAAAAAGTTTCATTGGCTTTTTCGTAATACAGTTCTGCCAATCGCATTAGAAACCTGTCCAGCGCTTTGCTCTCCGGGTTATCTTTAACAAACTTCTCAATATTTAAAATAGTTTGCTCTCGAAGCGCGATCTTTTTTTTCTCGACTTGTTCAACCTGTTGTTGGTAATAATTTCGAAATTTGACAATTTCTTCGATTGAATAGGTATCAAGCAAAGAATCAATTTTTACATTTATACCAATATCCTGACCGTTTTTTTGTTGAGCTGTGCCCGACTGCACCATAAGGCTCACAACCAGCATCAACAAAGCAGAATATGTTTTTTTCATGCTCAATCCTTACCTTTTTTGAAATTCGTAACTGTTCACCTGGCAGACAAAGAATGGTGAACGGTTACCGAAATTCGTTTTCCTCAATAGATTTGGTATCAATCTCCCTGGTTTTTGTCTCAAAATATATTTCCTGAAAATATTTTTCTTTTTCTATTTTTTGCAACCTGGTAATTTCTTTCTCCATTTCTTTTTGCATTTTTTTCAATTCCCGGTTATAGCGTGTGATATTTGCTTCCAAATCATTTTTTTTACTATCTAAAACATGCTCTATCTTTGAAATGATTTCAGTTAGTTCGATTAACTTCCCGGTCTGTTCTTTTAATAAAATAAAGTTTATGTCTTTGAATACAAATGCATTATTATTAGCCCAACCGTTGCTTTGGGTCTCGGCATCTTTTATTTTATGATTTGCCAGCCAAACCTGAAACCGGCTCAAATGGTTGTTCGTGTCCACAAAATCTTCTGCTAATATTTCTAGATTCAACGTTAATTCTATCCCTAATTCTTTATTTTGACTTTGAACCAGGTTTGCAATTGCTTCCATATTTTTTTGAGCGCTTCTATCTTCTATGATCAATTCATTGAACAATTGGTCCACGATCCCGTATCGGTAAATTATTGCACCCTCTTTGGGAGCTAAAGGATTATCTAAAAAATAACTACTATTTGACATTGACTGCTTTAATTGGTATTCCCCCAAGACTATCATTAAAGCTTTCCCTTGTTGCACCGCATTCGCCAGTTGTTCCCGGTTGTTTTGTTCCTCAATAAATTTTATGATTTTATCAAACGTTTTGATTTGCCGGACAACCTTTTTTCTTCCATTATTATATTCTGCCAGCATGCGGCTGCTGACAGCGCCCCGGTAACGAAAGGAAGTGAGCGCATCATTTATAAGCGCTTGTATTTTGGCTGCTATTGGATATAATTGTTTATTTTGGCGCTGCAATATCCTTTCTTCTAAAATTTTCAGCTCATCCAATTGTTGTAAAATTTTGCTTCTTTTTTTATAATATTTTCTCACTGGATCAAGAATTTGTTTTGACTTTGCAACATTTTGCACATCTTCAAGACCTTCTCTGGGGCTTTGCTGAGCCCTTTTACAAAAAGCAGATAACACAAATCCTTCGTAAGCATAATTTGACAGCAAAAAATTATTGCATAGCAACTCAATTTTATTAACGACAGAATCATATTGATCGTTTTTCAAATTTGACCCTGGCTGATTGATCAAGCTATTTTCGTACTTTTGGAAACCTTTTGAAATTTGGGTGAAACAGGATAGTGCCTTCTCATACTCTCCATTTTTGTAGTGAATATATCCAAGCTTAAGGAGGGATTCGTTTTTTATAATGGAAATATTTATATCAGCGTTGGAATATCTTTTGTTACTAACTAATTTTTTATAGGTTTTTTTTGCTTCATCATATTCATTTAAATTGGTGAATACCATCCCATGCAAATATTGAGCCATTGGAAAATATTTTGATTTACGATCAAAGTTTTTGAGTATTTCATTTGCGGTATCAAAGCGATGCAGGTGTGTCAATAGAGATGCCGCTAAAAAATCAACCCGGTTTTTATCTTCTTTATTTATATCCTTAAATTCATCCAGTTTATTATAATATTCAAAAAACTTTTTTTGCTCGCTAAAAGTATAGCTAATCGTCGCTAAACGAAGGTAACATTGACCTAAAAATTTTGAATTCGGGAAATTTTCAATAATGGTTAAATAACATTTACTCGCCGAATCATAATAAAAATTGGCATAATTTGCTTCAGCCTGGTAAAAAATAACACCATCCAAATTTGGGTAATAATAAGAATAGGTATAAAAAATATGCTTCAACTGCATTCCGGCCAATTCATATTCTGCTTCACCAAAATTTAATAGAGCATCACTGATCTCGTTTTCTAACATGCGGTTGCGTTCTTCACTGGTTGAACTGTTGAAAAGCTTGTCTTTAAAAATTCGATATTTTGTATAGCGCAACTGGTATTCGGCTATTTTTTTGGATTTCCAATTTTTAAAAAAATCAGTAATTGTTCTCCCTGAAAGATCTTCCTGCCGGGTGGCCCCAATGAGGTTCAATATCCGTTCATCTAACCCGGCAACAATGTTGGCTTGTACCTGGTCAACGTCCTCAAAAGCGCTGCTATCATTTTCGACAAAAACTTTCAACGGGTTTATTTGTTTCAATATATTTATAATGGAAGCTGCATCTTTAATGTAATCCTGAACAACATTTTCTATGCCAGGTACTGCTAAACGATTCTCTTCCAGAATATTTATAATCTGCGTTTTTTGCTGCTCTAATAGCTTAACAATTTCTTCATCGCCCAGATTCGATGCGCGTTTTTGAAAAGCCACTATTGAATTATATATATTTAAAATAGTGCTTATCTCTTTTGAGTAATGATTGATTTTTTGAGAGATCTCCTGGTCGGATAAATTTTCGAATTGATCGTCACCCGGTGCGTCCATCAATTGATCTTTTACCTTTTCTAACTCATTTAAAAGTTTTAAGTCATCCTGGCGCTGGACGACAAATTCTAATTTTTCAAGTTCAAAAATGATGTCTTTGATCGCGTTGGTTTCAGAATTATATTCAAGCATAATTCTTTCACCGGTGTCATATACAAGATCGAATTCAACATCGTTCAAAATTTGTTTATCTGTATCTCGTGCCTGCATTTCTTCTGCAATATTCCGGATCATTTGAGTTAGCATCTTTTCTTTAACAGATATCTTTTTCAAAAAAATTTTAGTTTTTAAATCCAGGTAAAACTTTATTTTTGATTGGTAATTTATATTTGAATCACCAGGGTTATCTCTCTGCACGAAACCTGCCAGGCTTACATTTACTACTAGCAATAAACCTATCGTAATAATGAACAATTTTTTTACGAGTGTCCGGGATATTCTATTTTTAACACCCATGATTTTTCCTCTATAGATGACAAAATAATTACTGACAAAATAATCATTTTGTCATTTTTTTTGGATAATTTTTTAGTTTCTTGAAAGTTACCTTAATCTTTAATTATACATCCTTAACAAGTATATAACCCAAAAAGACAGATGGTACTAAAGGGGTGTAAGCATGGGGATCAATCGTAAGCATACAAGCAAGCAAAACAGTTGGATAAAAAACACAACTGTTATTCAGATATGCTACAGGATTGTTCCTTTTTTGCCCCCATAGCATAACACCTATATTTAATTAAGTTATTAACAAAAATAAAAAAGTTATTAAAAAATACAAAAATTAACACACCGATATTTGAATTATGTCTGCTTTAATATCATAAAACTTGTAACCGGTGAAATAAATTATTTACATAACTATATGTTTTTAGCCGGATTTGGCTGGATGTTTATCCTTTTTAATTTCGGGTTTCAAATTTCCGCTATCATTCATTGTGCACTGTCCATCAAATACAGCGCCATCGTCAATAATCAGTCGGGCTGCTGTTATTTCACCTTTAAATATGGCATTGGATTCCAATACGACCTTACCCCTGGCATTAATTTTTCCGGTTACTTTTCCGCCAACCACTGTATTTTTGGCAGTTACTTCACCTTCAATTTCTCCCTGCTTTCCAATAACAAGTGACTCATTTGTCGTAAGGTCGCCCTTGATTTTTCCGTCAACTCTAACGTTGCTGCTCACGGTAATTTTTCCTTCTAAAACCGTACCTTTGCCAATCAAAGTGTTCAAATCGCCGGAACCTGAGATTACGGTTTCATCTTTCTTTCCCAACATTTTGTCTCCCTGGTTATATTTTTTAGTTATTTGTACTTTTTTGAAATGTCAACAAATACTCTTTAGGATCTACAGGAACGCCGTCCTTCCAGATTTCAAAATGAAGGTGCGGCGCAGAACTTCTGCCTGAATTTCCCAACAATGCAATCGCCTGTCCCTTTTTGACAAAACTTCTCTCCCTTACCAATAGAACCTGGTTATGACCGTAAAACGTTAAAAATCCGTTGAGATGAGAAACAATAATCAAATTTCCCAAATCTTCTGTCCACTTGGTAAACAGAACTACTCCATCAGCTGCAGCAGATATGATAGTTCCCCGGCTCGTTGCAATGTCAATACCAAGGTGATCCGGAAAATGCCAATCATCCTTTCTAAAATCGGTTGATAAAAAGCCTTCGACAGGCAGCTTTGTTGGAATATTGTTGGCAAAATTATGATACGTACTTTTATTTTCTCGTGTTAAAAAATAATCGAGCTTGCCCTGAGTTTGTGGCATATCATCTTTGTACGGTCGGACAGTTAATCCCAAATCGGTATTTAGCCTGACGTTTTGCTGCATATTCTCTAATATTTCCTCGGATTTTCTGCCGCTTGTTTCAAAGCCCTTTTCCACTTCCAGGGCTGTTTTAAATTGGTCGTGGAACTGGAGCAGGTCTTCAACCAAATCATACAAAGCATAGACCTGGCGGTTATCTTCTTTTAACCTGGTATTATCCTGTTCAAGTTGTTTTCGGTACTTGTTTGTCACTGAATACTTATAATAATAAACTGGCCCAACAAAAACATGAATTGTTAACAGCGCCGCAACAACAACCAATATTTTTACCGTATTAAACCTGATCTTAAAATTAAACGGATCCGAATAATCATCAGGGATCATAAGTATGTATAGATATTGTTTTCTTTTTTTTGGTTTTTTCATTTTTATTGTAAAAGCTCTGTCAGTCTCTCCAAATCACTATCAGAATAATACTCTATTTCTATTACACCACCCTTTTTTCCTGCTTTGACTTTCACCTGGGTGCCAAGAAAAGTCCTCATTTTTTCTTCTGCTTCAACCAAAAAGAACGATTTGTCTTCCGCTACCTTCGAGATATTCTTTTTTTTGTCTCCTGCTTTTGCCAGGTTTTCAACCTGCCTGACTGAAATACTATCTTTAACTATCTTTTTCCAAATATTATTCTGCAGTTCTTTATTTTCAATTGTAATAAGCGCCCTGCCATGCCCCATATTCAGTTCCCCTCGTTTCATGCTTTCCTGAATACGCTGCGGCAATTTTAACAAACGCAAAAAATTAGCCACTGTGGAACGCTCTTTGCCAACTCTCCGGGAAACCTGTTCCTGGGTGAGATTACAATCCGCTAATAATTTATTATATGCTTTTGCTATGTCGATGGGATTTAAGTCTTCCCGTTGGATGTTTTCAATTAAAGAGAGTTCCAGCATATCCTCATCACTCTCCACATCAAGAATATATGCAGGCACGCTTTCAATTTCCAAAGCTGTTACAGCCCGTAAACGTCTTTCACCGGCGATTAATTCATACCCATCATCGGTTTTTCGTACGGACAATGGCTGGATAATGCCTTTTTCAGCGATTGAATTTTTTAAATCTTCCAGCGCGCTTTCATTAAAATTCTCCCTCGGTTGAAAGGGATTGGGTTTGATACGGCGGACAGCAATTTCCTGGATAGAACTTATCCGCTCTTCACTTTCTTCGACAGGTATATCCGGGATCAATGCCGCGAGGCCTCTTCCTAATCTTCTATCTGCCATTCTTTATAAATTCCTCAGCTAATCTCATGTAATTGTCTGAACCGGTGGAAACAGCATCGTAAAGAATTATCGGCTTGCCAAAGCTTGGCGCTTCACTTATACGCACATTTCGATTGACTATAGTCTTATATACTTTTTTATCAAAAAAACGTTTTACATCATCTGCAACCTGCCGCGATAGATTCAAACGATTATCAAACATGGTTAAAAGCACACCTTCGATCTCAAGTTTTTTGTTAAGATGTTTTTGTACCAATCGTATCGTGTTCAATAGCTGGCTCAATCCTTCCAAGGCATAATATTCAGTTTGTATGGGAATTAAAACCGAATCCGATGCTGTCATCGCATTTAGCGTTAACAATCCCAAAGATGGCGGGCAATCAATGAAAATATATTTGTATTTATCTCTAATTTTTGGAAGAATACCTGATAAGACTTTTTCTCTCGACATTGCGGAAACCAACTCAATTTCAGCGCCCACCAGGTCCTGGTTGGAAGGCAGCAAATCCAAATATTTCAGATCAGTATTTATAATTGTATCTTCTACGTTCGCACCCTTTATTAAAACATTATAGATGCTTTTCTTGATTTTTTTTGTTTCAAAACCCAAACCGCTGGTCGTATTTGCCTGCGGATCAAGATCAACAAGAAGTACCGGGTATTCCGCAACTGCCAAACATGATGACAAATTAATCGCGGTTGTTGTTTTGCCAACACCGCCTTTTTGGTTGGCAATCGATATAATTTTCCCCATTAATGCCTATCTCCAAATTAATTTTAAGACAACGATAAATATACGTTTTTAAAATTTGAAAATCAAGTTAAAAATTTTCAGGCATCGGGCTGAAGATCAAGATTGATACCCTTCGAGCACAAGGATCAAGGTCGAGATTAAAAAAGAGTCACATTAAAATCTTTCTTAATCTCGATCTTGATTCCTGTGCTCGAAGAGTCGACCTTTTTATTCTTTTTGTTAGTTCTGGTATTCTCGGTTTTGGGGAAAAAGCAGTAAGCCGAAGATTAAAAAAAACGCCGCAAAAAAATTAACTTTTTTGCGGCGTTCACATTACGTGGATCACATTCTTGTAGAATGGATGTTTGCGTTTAAATTAGTACCAGGTAGAATTAAATAAAATTTTCAATATGAAATCTCTAGTTTTCAAGTTGAAGTTAAGTAAGATTTTTTGATCGATCCGGAATTCTAATCCGTTGCCCGACTGATAACTGTTTTTCATCTTGAATGTTGTTAATCTTTTTAATTACCAGGCTGGAAATCCCATAAATAGAAGAAAGCTCACTGAGCGTTTCTCCCTGGGCAACGACATGAACAACAGTGCGTGATCCCTTATTCTGTTCAAAGGTTTCAATCACATTTTCGGAAGCAATACTAATTTTTGTTTCCTTCTCAGTCGTTAGCGCCTGGCTAACTTTCGTATTAACAACATCCAAAAGCTTGTCAGTTATTTTATTCGTTGGGACAATCTTCAATAGTTTTTCCTTTAAAACCGGGTAATTGATCCTGATTTCACCGACAAGAATTTCTTCCTTTTTCAAAAAACTCATACCTGATTGAATCGCCAACACCACTATCACCACCTTCACCAGAAATTTAAACATTTCGTCATCCTCCAAGATGTTGGTTCACGTTTAAAAAAACATGAAAAGGATTTGTATTTTTTTACAAATCCATTTATAGATGAACAATTTTTGTGCCAACTTTTCCGGTTGCTGGATGCTCGAGGCTGGTTACTGGACATCCCCATCCGGCACCTGGTTTCCGGCAATGAGTATAGGAGTGATGGAGTATTGGAGTGTTGAGGTAATGGAGTATTGGATCGTGCAAGGGTAGAGCGACTTGTCCCATTGTTGGTAGAAGTTAGTGTTGGTTGCGTTTAATAAGGTTTGTCATCAAGCCATACCACACACTATTTAGCAATTAATGTTTTCAATGTTGCAAAAATCATAAAATAGCTTGATTTTTACGATTCAGTGTTGTATATTTTACAAACATGGTGCGACATCCGATTGCTGCTATGCTTAATGATACACCTACTCCTTTCTGCTTTTGTCTTTAACGCACCAGTTACGAGCTAATTTTTCAAAATAGTGACTTTCAGTAATTTTTTTAAAACTACCGTTCTTTAAAATATTTTTAAAATCTTCAATGTGAAGATTCCAATCGATACCATCTTCAAGTTCAGAATCTAATGTGATCTGTTTCAATAGCAGCTTGATTGAGTTCTTTAGCTCTTTGTATCTTTCTAAACTCATCAGAACTCTTTTTTGGGAGGTTCCTTTTTTGGTGAGGATGATGTCTTTGGTTTTGGATAATTCCCAGGTTTCGGGGTTTGTTATTTCGGTGTAATCTTTGGTGAGCATGGC
>JADHVV010000197.1 GCA_016783825.1 Candidatus Zhuqueibacterota bacterium
ACCACTTTGGCTGCAGACATTGCGGTAAAAAAGGGTGTTGTTGTTGTAAACAGTAACGGAAACGAAGGCAATGATCAGTGGACTTACATGATAGCGCCGGCAGATGGTATCGATGTTATTTCAGTTGGAGCGGTTTATAGTAATGGCAAACTGGTTGGGTTTAGCTCACGCGGTCCAACTTATGACGGTAGAATAAAGCCGGATGTGGTTGCCATGGGAAGCGGCGTTAGCTGCGTTACGGTGGGCAGCGTTGACCAATACAGGACTGCTAGCGGAACTTCATTAGCATGCCCATTAGTTGCAGGAGTGGCGGCGTTAGTCTTACAGGCGCATCCTTATTTAACACCGACTCAAGTGAAAGAAGCGGTAAGAGAAACTGCAAACAATGCAGTGATGCCGGACAACGAGTTTGGCTGGGGATTGGTGAATGCTTACGAAGCCATTTTTTATCACGGACTGTTTTTCTCCAGCACACCGCAAATATTTAACAATGACCAGTTGGGGCACCTGGTAAGAACTAAAATATTTTCAAAATATAAGTTAATCGGTGACTCTTTGTTAGTCCACTATGCGATTGAAGACGGGTCGTTTTCTTCTGTTGAACTTTCTCCAACCGAAGAAGACAAAGAATATCAAGGATGGCTTCCATTACAATCCAAAGACACGAAAATCAAATTTTACTTTTCCGCTGCTGATAAGAACGGAGATTATAAAAATTTTCCACACAAGGCGCCGGATTCTTATTTTACCTTTTTGGCTTTTGATTCGACCATATCTGAATATGAACCAGTACCGGAAGATTTTAAACTCTTTCAGAATTATCCAAATCCTTTTGCGGGGGAAACAGCGATTGAGTATGATATTTTTATCCCCGGGAATGCAAGTCTGATAATTTATAACATTCGTGGTCAAAAGGTGAGAACGATAATCAGTGATTACCATAACAATGAACGTTTTGTTAAATCTTGGGATGGATTGGATGATAAAGGGAAAAGGATGGCGGCCGGTGTTTATTTTTACAGGCTGAAAACCAATGAGACCTCGATTGTGAAAAGACTTGTTTATTTGGGGAATTTGAAAAATTAACTACCCTGCCTGACCGAAATTTTTATTGTAGAATAATCACATTTCAATTAAAATAGCAGAATAATTATTAGCAGAATAATAAAAAAATATAAAATTGAGTAGTGTTGTGTTACCAACGCCAATGTTTTCAGTGTGGATAACCGTGGCTTAAAATGTTCAACTATGTACTGAAATTTTTTTTTTGAACTTTCATTATCAATTAAAATTATTTCCGCCAAAAAAAAAGCGGCGGACAGGCTGCTGTCAATCATTCTGCTATATATAAATCATCTGGTTATGTTCGAGAATTTTATTGTCCGAAGTTATTGGTTTACAATCGGTGCAGTTAAATAGAATAATAAATATTTATGATGCCACATATAAAATTGTATGCGGCATTTTTTTTATAAGCGAATAGTTTTGCTTGACATTTTGAATAAAAATTGTAATATTAAATTTAATTCAACACAGGTTTACTATTAAGTTGTTAGCAATTCACCCAGAACTTTTAACATCAACAAAACTTT
The DNA here is from genome assembly GCA_016783825.1 of Candidatus Zhuqueibacterota bacterium. Lineage (GTDB taxonomy): Bacteria > Zhuqueibacterota > Zhuqueibacteria > Thermofontimicrobiales > Thermofontimicrobiaceae > Nigeripontimicrobium. The sequence goes on from JADHVV010000197.1 coordinate 1,593, forward strand.
TAACAGCATTTAATCAAAACGAGCGAGGTATATTATGCACAAAAATGAAACAAAAATTTCCCGAAGATCTTTCATCAAAAGTACAACCGGCGCTGTTGCTGCGACTGCATTTTCCGCGCCCATGTTTATTCCTAAAAATGTTTTTGGCGCTAACGATAAAATTCGAGTTGCGGTTTTGGGAATGAACGGTCGCGGCAAAAGCCATGTGGACGGTTTTATGAACCTGAAAGATGTTGAAGTGACAACGCTTTGCGATCCGGATATGAAAGTCCTGGAAAAAAGAGCCAAACAGTACGAGGAAAAATACAACAAAAAAATGAAGCTCGTACAGGATTTACGCAACGTTTATGACGACAAAAACATTGATGCGGTGGGTATCGCTACTACCAATCATTGGCATGCGCTGGCAACCATTTGGGCGTGCCAGGCAGGTAAAGATGTCTATGTCGAAAAACCCGGTTCACACAATATCTGGGAAGGCAGAAAAATGGTTGAAGCGGCAACAAAACATGATCGAATCGTTCAGCATGGCGTTCAGTTGAGAAGTTCAGCCGCATTGCAGGAAGCTGTGCAACATCTGCGCGATGGTTTAATTGGGAGAGTTTACATGGCGCGTGGGTTGGTTTTCCGCTGGCGGGCAGATATTGGCGATAAGGGATTTGAGCCGGTTCCCGATGGACTGGATTATGATCTGTGGCTGGGACCTGCTCAAAAACGACCGTTTACCCGAAATCTTGTTCATTATAACTGGCACTGGCATTGGGATTTTGGCAATGGAGATGTTGGCAACCAGGGAATACATGAGACTGACATGTGTATGTGGGGACTTGATGTTGGCTTGCCGGAAAAGATCACAGCGATGGGTGGAAAATTTTTGTGGGATGACTGCAAAGAGACTCCCGAAGTGTTAACATCAACCTATCACTATCCCAAAGAAAAGAAAATGATACAGTTTGAAGTAAGGCACTGGAATACAAATTCTGAAGAAGGCGTAAAGGTGGGCAATATTTTTTACGGCGATAAAGGATATATGCTCATTAAGGGCTATGATACTTATGAGACTCACTTAAGTGTTGGCAGGGGAAAATATGAGCAAGGACCAGGAAGAAGTGAAGGCGGTGACCATTACAAAAATTTCATCGACGCTGTTCGCGTTCATGATAAATCAATGCTGAATGGCCCGGTCGAGACGGCTCATTTATCTTCTGCACTGGCACATCTTGGTAACATTTCTTACCGGCTTGAAAGACAATTAAATTTTAATCCAAAGGCAGAAATGTTTGTTGGCGATGAAGAGGCAAACAAGATGTTGACCAGGAACTATCGCAGTCCGTATGTTGTGCCGGACAGGGTATGATAAAATAAATTCGGCAGTTTAAGTGTCATATCGTTGTATACTTGTTAAGGGTTAAGATGTAAAAGCAGCAGTAGCAGTCGTTTCAGAGTAATGTAAAATCTTTGTGGTACTGCACTAAAGTATTAAAACCTGTACAGTTACCTTATTATTATTATGGCATTATAGACTGTGCCACTGCTGCTTTTATCTAAAACGTGGAATTAAGTTGCTCAAGCAATATTACAAACTAAACCTTAACAAGTATTTGTACACGAAAATAATAGAAATGATTGTAGGGCGATTAGGATGGGTAAATAGTGTCTGAACGAAAACCCGTAATTTTGGTAATTTTCTGTCATTGCGAGGAGCGAAGCGACGAAGTAATCCAATCAATAAGCGCTTAATAATTAAAAGATTGCTTCGCTCCTTCGTCGCTCGCAATGACAGGCGCTTTTTTATATTTTGGTACTTTTCGTTCATGCACTAAATAGGCTAAAATTTCTGATTGTCCCCTGTTTTTGTATTCATATTGATTAAAAAGGAGCGCCATTATTATGCAAAAATTTAGACTGAAATATGCACTGTTTTTTTGTGCACTTCTGATTACTTTATTTTTCATGCTGCACGGAGAGACGACATCTGCAACAAAAAATTATCAAAAAGCAACTGAAACCAATGCAGAATGGATACAAGATTTTTATAAAAAGCAAGAAGTAATGATCTCCATGCGGGATGGGATAGAACTTTTTACACAGATTTATTCTCCAAAAGACCAAACCCAAAAATATCCGATCCTTCTTTTTCGCACGCCCTATTCAATCCGTTACTATGGAGAGAACAATTACCGCAACACGTTAGGGCCGAATGAGTTATATGCAAACGATGGAACAAAAGATGGTTACAAATTCTTCCAGGAGCTTGGACCGGTTTCAAATGTTGATAAAACGTATTTTCACGAAAGTGTGCCAACGTGGAATGAATATATGGAACATGGAAATTATGATGAATACTGGCAGGAACAGGATGTTCTTCAATATTTAACTAACATAACTCATCCAATTTTAAATGTTGCCGGCTGGTTTGATGCAGAGGATTTCTATGGCCCAATGAGTATTTACAAAACAATTGAGGAAAAAAACAAGAAAAATAACAGCACGTTGGTAGTCGGTCCCTGGCTTCATGGCGGTTGGGCGAGAATGGAGGGAGATTTTTTAGGCAATATTCAATTTAAAGAAAAGACCAGTGTCTATTTTAGAGAAAAAGTTGAATTTCCATTCTTCAAATACTATTTAAAAGATAAAGGCGAGCTTAATTTACCGGAAGCGCTAATTTTTGAAACCGGTTCAAATCAATGGAAATCTTATGATTCTTGGCCTCCAAAACAGGCAGTTGAAAAGAACCTCTATTTCCAGGCAAGTGGGCAACTTTCTTTTGATCTTCCTCAAATAAAACCAGGTTCGGAATTTAACACGTTTACCAGCGATCCGAACAAACCAGTGCCCTGGTCAACAGAGATAAGAACCAACCAGGGGCATCTCTGGATGGTGGAAGATCAAAGATTCGCCTCAAGGCGCCCGGATGTTTTGGTTTACCAAACAGATGAATTGTTTGATGATGTTACTATTTCAGGTCCTATAATCGCCAATTTGTTTGTGCGTACGACAGGCACGGACGCAGATTGGATTGTCAAATTAATAGATGTTTACCCTGGCGATGCACCTGATAACGGGGATGTTAAAATGAGTGATTTTCAAATGCTTGTGGGGGGAGAAGTCTTCCGAAGTAAATATCGGAATAGCTTTGAAAATCCGAAACCATTAGTCCCTGGCAAAATAACAAAAATTGAATTTGATTTAAGAGATAAGTGCCATTGTTTCAAAAAAGGTCACCGGATTATGGTGCAGATTCAAAGTACCTGGTTCCCGGTGATTGATAGAAATCCGCAGAAGTTTGTAAACATTTATCATGCTGTAGAGAGCGATTTTCAAAAAGCTGATCATACCGTCTATCATTCAAAAAAGTACCCATCAAGCTTAAAGGTATTGGTGAAGTGAAAGAATTAAGCGAAATGCTTATCGAAAATGGCGCTTCAATTTTTGGTTTTGCAGACTTGAAAAATTTGCCGGAAGGTATTCGCTGTGGATTGCCAACAGGAATCTCAATAGGGATTAAACTGGAGCCATCTATAATTTCAGCATTAAAAGATGGTCCGACAAATGAATATATCGAAGAATACAATCGGGTAAACTGCCTGTTGGATAATTTGTCCGGATTGTGTGTTGAATATCTGAAAGATAATGGATTTCAGGCACACGCGCATTCAGTGACCAAAAGCAAGTTAAAAGGGAAACAACTTTCAACGCAACTGCCGCATAAAACAGTCGCCACAAAAGCAGGTTTGGGCTGGATTGGTAAATGTGCTTTATTGGTTACAAAAGAGTTCGGGTCTGCGATTCGTTTAACAACCGTATTAACAGATGCAAACCTTCCGGTTGCTGATTCGGTGGAAAAGTCTTTATGCGGCGATTGTGTTGAATGTGTAAAATATTGCCCGGGAAGCGCACCAACCGGAAATAACTGGCAGGTTGGAATGATACGTGAAGAATTTTTTGATGCGAATGCCTGTTATCTGCAAACAAGAAAATGGATGAAGGAAAGAAAATTGAATAAGCATATTTGTGGAATTTGTATTGCTGTTTGTCCGTGGACAGAAGAGTATTTGAATAAAAATATGCTATAAAAGATAAAATCCGTACATATTCAAGAATACTAATAAGAATAGGCCAAATAATGGTGAGCAATCTGTCCGCTTTCTTTTTGACGGTATCTATTTAAAAAATTATCGATTTGGTTTAAATATTTTGTTACATTATTTCTCTTGACATTGTAATAAAAGTGGATTATATTTAAATAACAATTATTCAGACTTGGTATGGCTTCAATTTTTATACGCGTTTGATAGTCCAATTTTAGTTAGTGAAAGATATAAAGATGAATAAAACCAAAACATCATCTTTTGGTACAACCAAAAGAGAATCACACGATTCTTCCAAATTTTATAAAAGAGAGCTTTATAGCAAATTTAAAAATCAAGAAAGCATCAGCCCAGGATTAGAAATTAATTTTAAACCACCAGGCAAGTGGGCTAATCAAATATATTTAGCATCATCGGAGAAAATGACAGACGTGCCTGATAATAGTATTGCCCTGGCTTTTACATCGCCTCCTTATAATGTGGGAAAAGATTATGAGGACGATATTAGTCTTGATAATTATCTAAAATTGATTAAAAATGTTGGCAAGGAAGTTTATAAAAAATTAAAACCAGGAGGTAGGTTTTGCATTAACATTGCCAATTTGGGAAGAAGACCTTACATTCCGATGCACAGCTTTTTTTATGAGATTCATATTAAAAATGGCTTTTTGCCAATGGGAGAAATAATTTGGCAAAAAGCTAGAGGCGCTAATGGCAGTTGTGCCTGGGGTAGTTGGAAAAGCGCAAAGGCGCCAAGGTTAAGAGATTTACACGAGTATATTCTTGTTTTTTCAAAAATGACATATTCCAGACCGGACAAGGGAATATCGGATATTTCTAAAGATGAATTTATGAAGGCTACCTTGTCTGTTTGGGAGATACCCCCTGAATCTGCAAAAAAAGTAGGACACCCCGCACCATTTCCTGTTGCACTCGCGGAAAGAATAATTCGATTATATTCCTATGAAAATGACGTGATATTAGATCCCTTTGTTGGTTCTGGTACAACATGTTTAGCCGCAGCTGTTAATAATCGCAAATATGTTGGATATGACATTTCCGATGCATATTGTTTGTTAGCCAGAGAGAGAATTAATAATGCATTAAAAATCAAAAAGGATTAATTTTGCCAACATCAAAAACTGAAGGAACCGAGATCTCTGTTGGTTTGGGATTATTAAATATTAATCAGTTTGATTTAAAAGAACAAGAAATAGAGAAATATTTTAATCATACTTTGACGCATGAAAAATATCGAGAATATGTAAAGAATTATGACAAAAACAAGAATGATTATGATAGAGTATTCTATGTTGGTCAAAAAATCCGAGATAGGTATTCATTCTTTGAACATCTCTCTTCATTAAATTGGACAGGTCCCAACAAACAAGCTTCAACCATCTCTGTCCCTAAAGATATCATCGCAGCAAATATTCCGATCTCTATAAAAGTAAAGAGCAATGTTGTGTATAATCTATCTCCATTTAATATATTTGTATCAATTCCTTCAGCAATGCAGCTTGCTAAAAATTCTCCAAATTGGTTTATCGAACAAGCATACGATGAAATAAATAAAGTATACTTATATGTTAAAAATCAAGACCAAGGTTCCTTTCCTGATGATATATATGAATTTGAAAAGAAGGCAAAAAAGGAAGATCGCAAGCGGATAAAAAATATTATTGCAAAATTTAGTACAAAGCAAAAAAATGATTTTTATGGTTTATACGTTACAATGTGTCACAAAGTGGCAAGTAATTCCGCAGAAATATTCAATACAAAATTAGAAACGTCTCTTAATAGTAATTTGAGAAGTTCAACAATTGAACTGTTGGCTAAAACATTTTTTCGTGTAAATGCTGTCGAGTATATTTTTTGTGGGATAGATAAAACGAAAGATTTTGCTGTGGTTGTTCCTGATTTAACTGAATGGAAAAGAATGTGGAAAATTATAAGAGTTAATGCAGCGCCAGATCTTTCAAGGGAACAGAGTGTTGTTAACATTTCAGTTGAGTGCGAAGGAAACAAAAAAAGATATACATTTGACTACCATGTAGAAATCAGGTGGTCACATGGTAAATTTTGTGGCTCCCCCGAAGGAAAATTATACAAGCAGTTCTCTTGGCTTAATGTCCCTTTTTACAGACCATTAATCTAAAAAACAAAAAGGGAATGGCCTTAAAACCATTCCCTTTTTAATAAAATCAAACACTCAAGACCTGATCCACCGAAATATCTCCGGTACCGTAGGTCGTTTCCCGTACATCAGAATCCCAACTCTGAATATTTTTCCAGCCATCCAGATCAGGAAAATAATAGTTGCAATCAAAATCACAATTGATAATAAAATTTCACTGAACGGCGGCGCTTGCACAGAAATGCGCGTGAACATCGTGATGGGTGAGAAAAACGGGATCATGGAAACTATTTGGCTTAAACCGCTGGTTGGATTGCGGATGATGTGAAATGCAAAAAAGAAAGCCAATATAATGAGTATTATCACCGGAAATTGAAGTTGTTGTGCATCCTGATCACTGTTTACCATTGCTCCCAGAGCAGCATAAAGTGTGGCAAATAATATATAGCCGAGCACAAAAAATATAACAAAATATACCAACACCGAAATTGGAATTGTCGGAATGGCAGTGGTTTCGGCTCCGGGAGAAAACATGTTAATTAAGCTGCCTGCATACACGGTTAATAAACCGGCGACCGTTGCCCAAATAATATATTGTGTTAGCCCAACAGCTCCAATTCCTAATACCTTGCCAGCCATTAATTGAAA
>JADHVV010000198.1 GCA_016783825.1 Candidatus Zhuqueibacterota bacterium
GTTTTTTCTAACCCAGATCACTTAACTCTTACATCAAAAAGGCTGAGGCGAAGGCTAAGGCGGAGTAAGGTATAAGATTAAAGGATTAAGAATTTTTTTTCCTTCGCCTTTGCCTTCGCCTGCACTTTAGTGCGCTGGGATACACATGGTTATTTTACCGGAGACTATGGCGATCTTAGCCCTAATAGCGTATTAAAAAGAAGGAATGGTGTATGTAGTGGTTATGCAAATTTATTCGATAGTCTAGTAAAGAAAATGGAAATCGTGTCTTTTGTTGTATCCGGTTTTGCAAAAGGTTATGGTTATAGTCAAAAAGAAAAAATTAGTGATGATTCAGCAAACCATGCATGGAATGCTGTCTATATCGAAGATGCATGGTATCTTTTAGATTCGACGTGGGGATCAGGCTATGCAAAGCCTGGAAAAAGAGGAGAATTAGTATTTCTAAAAAAGCTTAACGATTATTATTTTTTAACACCCCCAGAAAATTTTATTTGCTCACATTTACCGAAACAAGAATATGCACAGTTGTTGGATCCCCCTATAACAATTGAGGAATTTAAACAATTAAAAAAGCCTTTTTTTTATAGCACAAGGAAAACTCAAAATAAAAAATGAAAAAAGGTTGATATGATATGTTTCGGCGAGGGGTGATTGGAAAAAGTCAGAATTTTTATTATTTTGAAGAGCTCGCTGGTCATTTACTCTATTAAAAAGGGTCGATTCGTAGTTGGACTTGCAGGAGTGTCTCAAAAGTATTGAACTCTTTCAAATCTCCGGTGCGTTTATTTTTTAACTTTATTTCATCATCGGAGAACTTACATTGTCTTGATTATCATATTAATATTTCCAGTCTTGATATTGACGGAAGCGTAAATGAGTTGGAAAAATTATTGAGTGCGTTGATTTAGTCTATGCCTGCCAGATCAACACACACTATATTGGCGATTCACAAAGCTTGTAATACTATAATGTCGTCGTTTTAATTAATAGGAGGCATTAAATTAACACAATCATTAATCATAAAATGGAATTAGTTTTTTTGTATTGAGTATCAAAGTAAATGTAGCCATGATTGATTTTAGACATTGAGTCATCGGTTTCATTTGTGGATGTTTGGTACGCCGCAGCTTGACTATGGCAGTAAGTCGGACGCAAGCTCCCTCATAATGACAGTTGTTAATACGCTGAATTTTTGAATAGCGAAATTCTTTACAAACAGAGCAAGTTTTCTGATTAACACAAATGACATTCTCGCATGCCTGTACAGTTACATTATTATATAAGGAAATACAGACTGTGCTTTTAGCGGGAATCCAACATTGTAAAAAAAATGGATTTCCGATTAAAAGATTTCGGGAATGACATTAATTAAATACTTGTCGGTTTGAGGTGACCGAAGGCGACCGCAGGAAGTGCCTGTGGTATGAAGCTTCGCTATCGATTACCAAAAAAGACATTATTATTTATCCCGAAACTTATCCATTTCCCGCCGCTCTTTTTTAGTCGGACGTCCTTTGTGTTTGGGGTGAGCCATTTTGGATGATTTGTAAAAAAGATTTCGAATATCTTCCGCTTCTTTTTCTTCGGCTGATAATTCGTGTTCATTATATAACAGCCTGGCATCAGCTGCTTTGATGCTTTTATTTACAATGTCCAGCACATCAAACGTCCTGGTTTTTGACTTTAATCTGACTGCAATTGTATCGCCGATTTTTATTATTTTTGCAGCTTTTGCAACCTGGTCATTTACCTTTACCTTGCCTTGCGTACAGGCATCACCAGCTTTGCTCCGTGTTTTAAAAATACGGGCTATCTTCAGCCACTTGTCAAGTCGTATTGTTTTTGATGTGGTTACGTTTTCCATAATTAAAGCAATATACTAATTCCTGTTTAATTAAACAACAAAAAAATTTGTTTGCATCTTAAGATAAATATTGGTAAATTTTGGCAATTAGCACCTTAAAAGTCCATTTCTTATGCGAAGGACTATATAATTACTGATATGCTAACATTAACAAAATTAGCTGCAAAGGTCGAGATCAAGATTGATACTCTTCGAGCACAGGAATTAAGAAAGAATATAAAAGTAATTTTTTCTTGATCTTTTTTTGCTGATTTTGGATAGGCCGGTTTCAGGAAGGGCAATTGAAATGAATAAATGTTTGGCAATTATGAAAATTCGATATATAATATTTTCGATTATTATTTTAATCCTGATTGTTGTAATAGCCTGTGAAATAGATCACGGGCTTTATCCCACAAGCTATAAAATAACCGGTGAAATTCATTTTTTCAAAGGCGAACCGCCTGAGAATACAGACCGGGTTGAAGTTTTCGCGCTGAAAGAATTTCCACCGCAGGATCCACAGAATTTTCTCTACCTGGGAAGGTCCGGTCGGCTCGATTACACGCAGGGAAGCTCAATAAAATACGAAGTTCAGGTATCTAAAACTTCTTATCAATTAATAGGATTGTTGTGGAAAGAAAAAGGGGAGGACTGGAACCTGACCGGTTTAATGGGCTTTTATACCGGTGGATTGGAAAATTTCTTTCCCGATTCTGCGGTTGTGACAAAGGAAAATCCCGTTGCTGAAAATATCGATATTTATGCAAGCTGGGATCGTGTTTCAAAAGATGCGACTATTTCAGGTAATATAAAATATTCGGGAGCTTGGCCTGAAGATACTCAATTGCTTCTGCTCGCAGTTTACCCGGTGAAACCATCATCCGACATTAGTTATTTTTTATTTGAAAACCTGGATTATACTCAGCCAGTGTTTGTTGACTCTTCAAGTTACAGTCTGAAAGTGAATTCAGGGGTGTATAATTATGTGGCTTTATATTGGGTGGGAAAAAGTATTAGTAATTTGACTGATTTGCTGGGAATCGGCTACCATAAAAATCCTGGGAATTCTGGTGAACCGGGCAAGGTTGTTATCTCATCCGGACAGGAAGAAACCAATGTTGATATTCTGGTGAATTTTGATGAAATTGAATTTCCCAATCCGCCGCGGCGGAAAACAATCCAAGAGATAAAACCATTCGAGGAGTGAATTATAAAAACTGAAAAATTATTCCAATTACCTATTAAACTTACAACGCATCATTAATAATGAAATTTATATGAAAAATACCAACTTTCTATTTACAATTATTTCATTAGTTTTTCTTTACGTTACCGGATTTGCGGCTGAACGAGGGATAATTGCCGGGCTGGTGACAGAAACGCAAACCGGTGAAAAACTGGCGGGTGTGAATGTTCAAATCGAAGGCACTATGTTAGGCGCCAGTAGTGACGTAAATGGAAATTTTATTATTTACAATGTGCCGCCGGGCATTTATACCGTTCGCGCCACAATGGTAGGACATCTGTCGGCGCGCCTTAAAGACATTCAAGTTTTGGCAAACAGGAAAGTGAACATCGTATTTGAACTTGAAGAGACAGTGATAAATTTTGATCCGCTTATTGTTTCAGCAAATAAAATGGAGAAACATCTGGATTCGACGCCAAATAGTGTCTCCATAATTTCAGCGCCGGAAATTCAAAGGCGGCATGCTTTTCGTGTTGACCAGGTTTTGGAAACTATTCCCGGGGTGAACTTTGTGAGGGACCAGGTGAATATCCGCGGTTCAACCGGCTTCACTATCGGAGCTGCAAATCGAACGCTTTTACTGTTGGATGGCGTACCGGTGATGGCAAGCGATACCGGCGAATTTAATTGGGATTTGCTGCCTGTATTGGATATTGAGAAAATCGAAGTTGTCAAGGGCGCAGGATCGGCGCTGTGGGGCACGGCTGCTTTGGGGGGTGTTATCAACATTCTTACTAAATCACCGTCAGAAAAGGGTAAAATCCAGGTGAGAATGATGGCTGGGCAATATGGCGATGTCCGTTATGAGCAGTGGAAGTGGACGAACAAACCACTTCGGTTTGGCAGAGCCGATGTGAGTTACAGCAAAAGATTTGGACCAATAGGATTACGCCTGTCTGTCGGACGTCATGAATCGACCGGTTATTCGGAAGTCAGCGATTTTAAACGAATGAATTTTACAGGAAAGTTCATTTATAATTTTAAAAACGGATCAACGTGGACTTTTTACAGCGCTTACAATCAACGGAATGAAAGCATATTTGTCGGCTGGGACGATCCGCAGCATCCGTTTCAGGTGAAACCGTCAAACAGGAATAGCGGCGGTAAAATGAATATGGCGAACATTTACACGAAATACAATTGGATTCTATCACCAAAAGCAGCATTAAAATTTAGAGTTTCCTATTTGATGACACTGATGGGAAATCAATATATTCAAACAGCAGACTTTAACCCGGCGCGCGGGTTGGGTGCAGAAATACAGGGTGATTTGTTACCCTTTTCAGACTTAGATTTTACCTACGGCTGTGAATTTAAGTGGGACACCGGCAGCACAAAATACTTTGGCGATCACCAGGGCTACACAATCGGGCTATACGGACAGGCTGAATATCGGCTGAGAGAAAATCTCCGCTTTACGCCAGGGCTAAGGTATGACCGTTATAAATTAATAAACGGAATGTCGCAAAGTCTGTTAAGCCCAAGAATAGGAATTAATTTCAAACCTTTCAGCAGCACAGTGCTCCGGGCTTCAGCCGGAAGTGGCTTTCGGGCAGCAACAATAGCCGAGCGTTACTTGAACTTTGAAAATAATAGCGTCATTGTTGAAGCGAATCCGGAATTAAAAGCAGAAACCTCGTGGTCGTATGATGTTGGTGTGCGGCAGTACATTTCAAAAAACTGGTACTTTGAAATTGGCGCGTTCAGAAATGATTTTGATAATTTAATAGAGATCGATTTGAATCAAAGCCAGATTGAATTTGCCAAAGACATTCGTGTTTCTGTCCGTTTTCAAAATTTGCAAACAGCAAGGATTGAAGGAATTGAATTGACCACATCCGGGCACTGGTGGCATGATCGGCTTCGGCTGAATGCGACTGCTACAATAATCGAACATGAGGATTTGGAAACTCACACTCCTTTAACCTATCGACCAAACGTGATTGCGCACATAAATCCTTCGTTGAGTATCGAATCGTTTGAGTTGCACGCAGATTACCGTTATGCCAGCCGGATTGAAGCTGTAAAACTCTATTATTATGATGACAGGGTGCCTCAAAAAGTGTGGAATTTTAGATTGATTTATCACCTGGCAAATTTGGATTTTCAACTTGCTGTGAACAATGCGTTTGATTATTATTACACCCAAATAGAACGCACTATGGGAAAAATTCGGAATTTTACAGTTGGAATTACAGGTGAGTTTTAGAGAATTGCGCTAATTATTAATAATATCTCACGCAAAGATGCAAAGGACGCAAAGAAAAGATTTTTAAGGTTTTATGAAACAGGGATAACAAATGCTAAACAATTTTAACTTCTCAACAGTATTAAATGTCAGAATCAACGAGATAAACTATGGCGGTCATTTGGGGAATGACAGTTTTTTGTCATTATTTCAAGAGGGGCGGCTTCGATATTTGAAACAATTTGGTTGGTCGGAATTAACTATTGGAGAAGAAACCAGCCTTATTATGAGCCAGGCGCACATCAACTTTAAAGCGGAAGCATTTTGGGGCGAGTCATTAAAGATATTGGTTCGAATAACAAAAATGGATAAAATTCGTTTTACTTTTGAGTATCAAATAGAGTCTGCTGATAATGAAAAGAAAATCGTGGCAACCGGTTATACCAACATGGTTGGCTTTGATTATCGAAAGAAGAAAGTGAGAAAGTTGCCGGAAAAGTTTGTCAACAAAATTAGTGAATATGAAAATATGGGATAAGATTGGCATAATTATAGTTTTTTTGATTGGAGCATCCATAAGTGTTGCCGCTTTTATTATAAGCATTTTTGATGTTCCTTTGTTTTTGGGGACTTTAGGGGATGGGATAATATAACCTTGACATTTCAAATTTTGTCAATATTGTGAAATAACGACTTATGAAATTAGAATGAGCAAATTATACTATCCCCCCCCCTGAATTTTGTTGACTATCTGTTGAAAATTTTGTATTTTTAGGCTTGAGATTTTAATTTTATGAGTTATAAATAGTACAGCTTTTAAAGAACGGAAAAATTTTTTGGGTATATTAAAAAATGAACAAAATATTTTCAATTCTATTATTTATATTTTTTCTCGGAACAACATCCACGAGCTTAGCCGGAAAGAAAGGTACTGTTGCTTTGGGCGCAAAACTAAGCACGCCCCAGTTACTTTCAGTTTCCGCATCGATATATCCCTATCACCTGTGGCTCGTTCAGTTTGAGCCGGGTATCGGGGGAGGAAAAGTAAATGTGGGGATCGGTGGTAATTGGCACTATACGATTGGCGCTGCAGTTAAATTTTCAATTTTGCAAACATGGGGATTCCCGATCGGAGGCGTGGCGCAAAATCAGACTTATGTGGGAGGAGAGATGGAGTTAATGTGGCAGGGAGTAAATATGTCCTTTGGATTATATAGTCATGTTAGTGGCAGTGATGCGAATCGAGATATGATCGTATCGGCTGGATTGGGGATTGGATTTTGATATTGTAAAATTCAACTTACGTTAGCAATATTATTTAAGTTCAAAAATCGTAACCAATCACAGGGCACAATAAATGGTTAAATTTTTTCCCACGGAAAAGAAATCCCACAGAAAAAAACCATAAAAATTTTTTTCTGTGGCGTGTTCCATTTCTGTGGGCTAATTTTTATCACGAATTTACACCCTGTGATCGGTTACCAAAAATCAATTTAAAAAGGAGATACCCAAAATGCCAAATCAACAAATTATAACATTTCAAGATGCATTAGAATTTGTTGAGTCGTTACCAGAATCTCAACAAGAAAATCTTATTAGTATTATTCAACACAGGATAATAGAGCATCGAAGAGAATTGCTCGCAAAAAACATTAATAAAGCAAGGGAAGAATATTCACATGGTGATGTTACTAAAGGAACAGTAAATGATCTAATGATGGAGCTTTCTAAATGAGAACACTCATTTGGAGTAAAATTTTTATTAGAGCTTTTAAAAGAAGGGAAAAAAAGCATCCTGAAATTAGGATAGATATTGAACAAACATTAAAACGTTTAGTGAGAAATCCCTTCGATCCGAAATTGGAAACTCATAAGCTCAAAGGAAAGTTGTCTGGTTCGTGGGCGTGTAGCGCTGGATATGATCTGCGAATCATATTTGATTTTGTAAAGAACGAAAAACAAAAAGAAGATGATATTTTTTTGCTTGAAATTGGAATCCATGACGAAGTATATTAAATCGTAAGGAAATAAATTTTACTAAAATTGGATTTTTGCTAGTATGCCACAAACAAAAAAACAAATACTTTGGATAGATGATGAGATAGATTTGCTCAGATCGCACATCCTATTTTTAAAAGAACGCGGTTACAATATTACACCGGTGCCAAATGCAGAAGACGGGATATCATTAATCCGGGAAAAGAAATTTGACCTGATATTGTTGGATGAAATGCTGCATGGTATGGACGGATTGACAGCATTAGGTGAAATAAAAGAAATCAATCCTTCTTTGCCGGTGATCATGATCACCAAAAGCGAGGGTGAATCATTAATGGAAGAAGCGATTGGCAGTAAAATCGATGACTACTTAACCAAACCGGTAAACCCATCGCAAATACTTTTAACCTGTAAAAAATTATTGGATAGCAATAAAATAGAAAGTGAGAAGATATCCCGGGATTATACCCAGGAATTCAACAGCATCACATCCAAATTGTATGGACCGCTGGACGCCAATGAGTGGATTGATATTTACTTAAAGCTGATAGATTGGGAGTTAGAATTAGACAGCCATCCGGGACTGGGACTAAGACAGACCTTGCTTGATCAAAAGGGTGATTGCAATGCTGAATTTGCTAAGTTCATCGAAAATAACTATCCGAATTGGTTGGAAAGTAATAATCGTCCACATTTGTCAATGGACCTTATTTCCGAACATGTGGTTCCTTTACTGGACGATGGAAAAAAAGTAGTATTAATTATTTTGGACAATCTTCGGGTTGATCAATGGATGTCTTTTGAGCCGATATTATACCCCTATTTTCAAATTAATAAGAGCTATTATTTTTCAATATTACCAACAGCTACCCCATATTCGAGGAATGCGATTTTTTCCGGACTGACGCCCCTGGAAATGAATGAACAGCATCCCGATCTCTGGGATAATGGCGAGGCTAACGAAACAAGTTTGAATCGATTTGAACATAAATTTTTGGAATTACAATTAAAAAGAAAAGGTGTTAGAGAAAATCAAACTACTAAATACATAAAAATTTTAGACTCTAAAGAAGCAAAAAGTTTATACAAAAATATTGTTTCTTTGGCTAATACGCCTCTTTTGGCAGTGGTTTTTAATTTTATCGATTTTTTGGCACATAGCAGA
>JADHVV010000199.1 GCA_016783825.1 Candidatus Zhuqueibacterota bacterium
AAAAAATTCTTAATCCTTTAATCTTATACCTTACTCCGCCTTAGCCTTCGCCTCAGCCTTTTTGATGTAAGAGTTAAGTGATCTGGGTTAGAAAAAACTTTTGCACAAAAAACAAAGATTCAACTGGTAATACTATAGACTTGTTGATTTTCATAAATAGCACGAACTTGGTGACTTGTTTTAAAAAGGAAACTCAAAAAATAAAGTTCAACCACGATAAAAGGGATAAAATGCAGCCAATCAATTTTTTTCATTTTTACTGAAAAATTAATCAATGATTTGGCATACAAGAAATGCAGAGGCCCAATTAGAAACGGAAGCCCAAGACAAACAAGTAAAATAAAAGGGATATTTTCACCAAAGCCAAGATCAGTTAACAACATCTGGACAAGAATGAGTGAATATAAAAACATGAACAGGCTTAAAAACCTGTTCGCGTAAAGCTTGTGATGTTTTTGAAATATTAAAAACGAAAGTAAAAATCCCTGTGCAGCGCCGAGTAACAGGGCTATGTTTAATAAACCTAATTTCATAATGGATTTTACTGCTTTATTTTCCGGATGAATTTATTGAAAGGAATTTAATAAATTTGAAGAAGTAATGCAAAGAAAAAAAAGATTTTAATCAGTTTAAATTTTAAAGAAAATTTGTAACTATTCAACTAAGTACAATTCAGGCAATATAGCCATTGAAAAAAAATAGCAGAATAATTTATGGCAGAATGATGCTTTCTTTTTTTATTATTCTGCTATAAATTATTCTGCTACAATTTTTAATTCTGTGATTTTAATTTTTCACATGGCTTGCTGAACAGTTACGAAAATATTAAAATTAAAGTGGCTTTTTGTTTTATCCCGCATTATTCATCATATTTCTAAAGGTAGCGGGATAACCTGAATTATTCACACATTAAGGTATAAAACATAAAAATTGATTTTCAAATATCAATCATATTTAACAAATTGTTATTAAATAAATTATAACAACTTTGATAAATGTTTATGAATAATTCAGGTTATATACTTATCGCTTATTCTCTGATACTTCAGCGGATAAGATCATTAAAAAATTAAAAAAAGTTCTTGATTTTTAACAAATTATTTCTATTTTATAATAACGATTTAATTGGATTTTGGTGCTTTTTGTTGAAATTAATTGTAAGTCAAATATAATATAATTTTGGAGGTCACTATATGAGAGAAGTCGCAATAATAGGTATCGGAATGATGAAGTGGGGTGAACTGTGGGAAAAATCAATTCGTGATTTGTGCGTCGAGGCGGCGTTGAATTGTCTAAAAGATGCCGGCACAGACCGTGTTGATTCAATAACAGTCGGAACGATGTCCAGCGGATTATTCACTGGACAAGAACATTTAGCCAGTATCGTTCCTGATTATCTTGGTACAAAAAATGCGCCTGCAATGCGGGTGGAATCTGCCTGTGCTTCCGGCGGATTAGCTGTTAAAAGTGGTTTTATGGAAGTAGCTTCCGGTTTGTCTGATTTTGTATTAGCAGTCGGTGTTGAAAAAATGACTGATGTTAGTGGCGGAGAGGCAACATATGCCCTGGCAACTGCGGCTGATCAGGAATGGGAAGGATTTCACGGCGTTACCTTCCCCGGATTGTATGCCATGATGGCACTTGCTCACATGGAGAAATATGGAACAACTCGAGAACAACTTGCAGACGTGGCTGTCAAAAATCATTTTAATGGCAGCATGAATTCACATGCCCAATTTCCAATGAAAGTTACCCGGGAACAGGTGATGAATTCTGTGATGGTGGCGGATCCAATAAGGATTTTGGATTGTTCGCCAATCACTGATGGTGCGGCAGCGGTTCTTTTAACTACTGTTGAAGAAGCACAAAAAATTACTAACCATCCATTAACTGTAATTTCGGGCATTGGACATGCAACTGATACGATAGCGTTGAGCCAACGTTCAGATCTTTATAGCTTAAAAGCTGTTGAAATAGCAACAGAACGCGCGCTTAAAATGGCAGGAAAAACTATCGAGAATATCGATTTTGCCGAAGTCCACGATTGCTTCACAATTGCTGAAATAATGGTGATGGAAGCCATGGGAGTTGTTAAGCCCGGACAGGGAGGACCTGCTACAAGCGATGGTTTTTCCTCGTTGGAAGGCTCGTTCCCCATCAATCCATCCGGTGGATTAAAGTCAAAAGGTCACCCGGTGGGCGCAACCGGTGTTGCACAAATTGTGGAGGCTGTAAATCAGCTTCGCGGCTTATCAGAAAATCGGCAAATCAAAAACGCTAAAACCGCTTTAACACAAAACATGGGTGGTTCAGGCGGAAGCAGTGTTGTTCATATTCTGGAGGTGAAATAATGCAAGTACCAAGATTCTGGAGAGAAATTCCCAAACGTTATCGTTTAGAAGCAGGCAAATGTTCAAAATGTGGCTATATAGCATTCCCGCAAAGACTAATTTGTCCTGAATGCGGGGCAAAAGAATTTGACAAGATGAACCTTGCTGGAAAAGGGAAATTAGCTACTTATACAATCATCCGTGTAGCACCGGAAGGTTTTGGCGACCAGGTGCCTTATGCGGTTGGCGTTATTGAATTGGACGAGGGCATCCGAACAATGGCGCAGATCACTGATTGCGATCCGGAAACTTTAAAAATCGGAGATCGCCTTGTTTCCAAATTCAGGCGCATAAATGAAGAAGGAAAAACCGGTGCGATTATGTATGGGTATAAGTTTGTGCCGGATGTTGGGATCTAAGGCAGGTAAAGGTTGAGTTTGAGGTAAAGGTAAAGAAGCAGGTCGAGATCAAGGTCAAGGTTAAGAAAAAAACAAATGCAACTATTGTAGAAAAATTTTATTCAAACTACTAAAAATGCTACAGCTATTCTTACTCGACCTTAATCTTTGCCTCTTTCTTAATCTTGATCTCGACCTTGACCTAGATATTAAATAAGGAGTTAAATACATGAAGTTTGTCATATCTGTCAATACGGATGAGGATGGCATTTACATCGCAGAATGTCCTGTTATCCCTGGCTGCGTTAGCCAAGGACAAACAGAAGAGGATGCTTTAAGGAATATCAGGGAAGCTATAAAGGAATGCCTCGAAGTCAGAGTTGAAAGAGGTATGCCACATTGACCGTAAACACTCGTCAAGTTGAGGTAGAGTTGGTATGAGCAAAAATCCCATATTAACACCTGAAAATGTTAAAACAAAACAAATGCGGAAATTCCGAGATCGCTGGCAAGCAGTAGCTGAAATTGAAGCGGAAGAACAGAAATCAGCTTCAATAGCGCTACGTTGGCAACAACTGAATGTAATTTATCGTATGGCGAAAGGATTGGGATTATCAATAGAAGAATCGAATGTGGACGATGAGTCTGTTTCTCAACGCTGGGCAAAATTGAAAGGTTCACTGAAATGAACATCACCGATGAACTCAATCCCCTTATGCCGCCATTAGATTGATAGCTTATTTTATTAAGATGTGGAAAGTTGATAACAAACCAGATTTCTTAAAGAAATCTGGTTTGTTTAAGGATAACATTATGAACGCCAATCAAAAAACCTTCAAACGTATCCTCATCGCCAATCGAGGCGAAGTTGCTTTACGAATTATTAATGCCTGCAAAGCTCTGGGAATTGAAACTGTGGCAGTTTACTCGGAAGCAGATAAACATTCTCCCCATCTGGAGCAAGCTGGTAAAAAGATATGTATTGGCCCTGGCCCAAGTAGTCAAAGTTATTTGAATAAGGAAGCCATTCTTCAAGCCGCAATTAATACGGAATGCCAGGCGCTTCATCCTGGTTTTGGTTTTATGGCTGAAGATTCATTGTTTGCTTATATGTGCGAGCAAAATAAATTAACTTTTATTGGGCCGAATTCGAACTCAATCCGGCTGATGGGAAATAAATCGCAAGCAAAACAGATGATAAAAAATGCAGGTCTGCCCACAATCCCTGGTACTGATGGCAATATAAAAGATTTGGATGAGGCCGAGGCAATTGCTGAAAAATATGGTTACCCGGTTTTATTGAAGGCAACTTCCGGCGGCGGCGGCAAAGGAATCAGACCGTGCAATAATAAAGATGAACTGCGACAATTTTATCCGCAGGCAAAGATGGAAGCTGAAAAGGCATTCGGAGATTCATCATTATATCTTGAAAAGTTAATCCGGAATGGACGCCACATTGAATTTCAAATTTTAGCGGATTCATATAATAATGTGATTCATCTTGGAGAGCGGGAATGCTCAATTCAGAGAAAAAATCAAAAGCTCATCGAAGAATCTCCTTCTCCTGCGATAGATTCAAAACTACGGGACACATTTGGCAATAGCATTTCCGAATCCATCCAAAATATCGGATATTTAAATGCCGGAACCATTGAATTTCTTATGGATGAGAATAAGAAATTATATTTTATGGAAATGAACACACGACTGCAGGTGGAGCATCCGGTAACTGAAATGATCACTGGCTTTGACATTGTACAGGAACAGATAAAAATAGCTGCAAATCATCAACTTTCAATTCGTCAACGTGATGTCAAATTCACCGGTCATGCCATTGAGTGCCGGATTAACGCTGAAGACCCTGCAAAAAAATTTATGCCTTCGCCGGGAGTTATCACGAAATTTGAGCCGCCAACAAATGTTTGGCCCGGAGAAATTCGTCTGGATACTCATATTAGGAAAGGTTATGAAATACCCTCATTGTATGATTCAATGATTTGCAAAATCATTGCCCATGGAGAAGATCGAAAATCAGCTATTCTTACGATGATCACTGCATTGAAAAAATTTGAAATATCAGGGATCAAAACAACGATTCCGTTGCATCTTGAGATTCTGAATTGGGAAGTATTTAAAAAAGGGGATTATCACAATAGTTCGTTGAGTGAATTGATTTGAATTTATTTTGACGAAGGTATTAACAAAGGGAATATAGCTGGTTTGGTCGGGAAACACAACTAAGAACTCTCTTATTTGCAGAAAGGCTTGTATTTGCAAATAAAAATTATTATATTTGCAGAAAGAAGAGATTCGAAAATGGATGTAAAAGATTATATTACCGGCAATTACAAACAACAATATCAATATAGAAGCTTTGTGCCCTCGCCGGTAAACATCGATTGGCAAATTAGCGACCTCTCGTTGATAAACCTGTTGAGCGAAGCTGATATAAAACTGGGCGAGTTAAATGCGTTTTCCCAGCTTGTGCCAGACATCGATTATTTTATCAAGATGCATGTCAGCAAAGAAGCCACCACCAGCAGCCGCATAGAAGGTACGCAAACCAATATTTCAGAAGTTTTGCAAAAAGCGGAATATATCAATCCAGAAAAACGGGATGATTGGGAAGAGGTGCAGCATTACATCCTGGCAATGGATACCGCAATTCAGGAATTACAAACGCTTCCTTTGTCCAATAGATTAATAAGAAATGCACACCGCATACTTTTACAGGGCGTGCGCGGTAAACATAAAATGCCTGGTGAGTTCCGTAAAAGTCAAAACTGGATTGGCGGTTCTTCAGTTAACGATGCCCTTTTTGTCCCTCCCCATCACGAGGATTTGCCGGAATTGCTTTCCGATTTCGAAAAATTTTTGAATGATATAATGATCCCCATTCCGCATTTAATAAAAATCGGAATCGCCCATTATCAGTTCGAAACCATTCACCCGTTTTTAGATGGCAACGGTAGAATCGGCAGGCTTTTGATTTCGCTTTATCTTGTCAGCCAGGGATTATTAACAAGACCAACTTTGTATTTATCCGCCTTTTTCGAAAAACATAAAATGCTCTATTACGATAATTTAAATCGGGTAAGAACTCATAACGATTTGATCCATTGGCTGAAATTTTTCCTTGAAGGTGTGAAACAAACTTCAGAAAGTTCAATAGAAACTTTCAGGCGCATTATCAAATTGCGTCAGCAAATTGAGCAACGGGATATTCCCACTCTTGGGAAAAAAGCGAAACTGGCGCAGCGGTTTTTGTATTTTCTTTTCGGTTCTCCTACTACTGACAGTCAGGAAGTAGCTAATAAATTTTCAATCAATCCTTCAACGGCACTCCGTTTAATCGATGATTTTATGAAGCTCGGCATTTTAAAAGAAATTACTGGCTTTAGAAGAAATAGAATTTTTGTGTTCGATAGCTATATAAATCTTTTTAAATAAATCTTCATTTATTATTATGGAGCAATAAATATATGGCAAAAGTCCTGTTAGAAAGAATCGGCTCACCGATCGAATCGGCAGTAGATCTTAATGACTACCGGAAAAATCTTCAGGAAATGGAAAAGCTAAACTCATCCTATATTTCGAAAAGAGAAAAAATAAAAGCCGGTTGGGGCGAAAGATATGTGGAACGGGTTCATAAAAAGGGCAAGATGACAACCTGGGAACGGATCGAGTTTTTAAAAGACCCGGAGAGTAAAATTTTTCCCATCGGTACTTTTGTCAATTATGGAATTGATTTTTTTGATGGGAAAAGTAACCGCACTTCCCCGGCGGCTGGTGTGATTACGGCTTTTGTCAAAATTAACGGGAGATATTCCGTGGTGATTGCTAATGATAATACTGTCGCTTCAGGATCATGGTGGCCGCTTACTCCGGAAAAAATTGAACGCGCCCAGGAGATTGCGTTAAAATTAAGAATCCCTGTGGTATATTTGATTGACTGCAGTGGATTATTTTTACCCGAACAGTCGAAAACATTTCCCGGCAAAACCGGCGCTGGTTACATTTTCAAAATGAACGCTTTGTTGAGCGCCAACCAGGTACCGCAAATCGCCGGAGTGTTTGGTGATTGTATTGCCGGCGGCGGCTACATGCCCATTATCAGCGATGTGGTTTATATGACGGAACAGGCTTACATGGTAATTGCCGGTGCTGCGTTGGTAAAAGGCGGAAAAAGCCAGAAAATTACTTCACTCATAATTGGCGGTCCGGATGTCCATGTTCATCTTTCCAATTGCGCTGACCACCGGGTACCGGATGATGAAACTGCTCTGTTAAAAATAAAAGATGAAATTGGAAAACTGCCAACGCCGGCAAACGATTACTACCGGTATGGACAGGATGCTGCGCCACCTTTTTTTGATCCGGCAGAAATTGAAGGAATTTTACCAACCGACTATCGTGTCACCTATGATATGAAACAGGTTTTCGCCAGGATTTTGGACAACAGTCTTTTCTGGGAATTGTTTCCAAATAAAGGAAAAGAAATAATCTGTGGTGTGGGAAGGATCAATGGAAATTATGTGGGGCTTATTGCCAACAATCAGAATTTAACAGATCATCCGGTACACAAAAATATGAAACGCCCCGGCGGAATTTTGTACCGGGAAGGAATCGCAAAAATGACCAGTTTTGCCCGCGCCTGCAATGATGATGGTCTTCCACTAATTTGGCTGCAGGATGTGGCGGGATTTGACATTGGCCCTGAAGCAGAGAAAATGGGATTGCTTGGTTATGGCTCTGATCTGTTGTACACAATTTCCAACAATACAAACCCGGTAATTACCGTTCTATTGAGAAAAGCCTCGGGCGCCGGTTATTATGCCATGAACGGCAGACCGTATGAGCCAATCATTCAGCTTTCCACTCCGTTGACAAGGCTGGCAGTGATGGAAGGCAGAACCCTGGCAATCGGCGCTTACCGCACCAAATTGGATGAAAATTTTAACATTATATCCACTACCCAAGAAGAATACGACGCAGTTAAAAAAGGAATGGAAGATGTTGAACAACGAATCACAAAAGACATGGATCCAATTCTTTCCGCGCGGCAGTTGGACACCGATGAAATTATTTTGCTGCATGAACTTCGTCCATATTTGGAAGCGATGGTGGAAATGTGTTACCAAAGTATTGGATACAGAAGGGTGAAGAATCCGCGTATTTGGGCGATGCATGATATAAAGGCGTTGTTTTGATTGATTTTTTTTTGTTGATAATGACAGGTTTGTTTATTGATGATTTTATATAAGTTGTGAAAAATTCCAAACTCCAAGCACCAAATTCCAAAACTTGTCCCGATTCTTTTTCATCGGGATAAATCACAAATTCCAAATCTCAATAAGAATTGTTTGGAATTTGGATGTTGGAATGTATTTGGAATTTGGATTTTGAGGAGAACTAAAATACTGATGCTAACTTTAAAAGTAATAACAGAATCCAAAAATACTGAAATCAGAGTATTATCCCCATCCGTTGGCTTCTGCTTTTTAACCACAGAACCTGGTAAATATCTTTCCGCAGGTGCTTTTATTGGAAAACTCATAATCATGAACACAAAGATCAATTTATATTTACCTGCCGATGTTTTTGGAAAAGTTGTTATTGAAGAAGAAAGAGATAAAATATTTCAGGTGGAATACAAACAGGAATTATTCCGATTGAGCCCTGAAAATATTCGTTCAAATGACGAAG
>JADHVV010000200.1 GCA_016783825.1 Candidatus Zhuqueibacterota bacterium
GAACACTTACTGTGGAAAACATTTCTTCAAGCAATCCATTGTTTTTTGTGGATACAACTTCTTTTAATGTCTTATCAAATAATAACCAGGTGGTAAAGGTTACTTTTTCGCCCACTGAAGTGGGGCAATTCACCGGCGAATTAACAATATTCAGTAATGATGAAGAAGAAAGTGAATATAAAATTTATCTTTATGGAGCTGGGGTTATTTTGTCAGAACCTGTCTTTGTCAGCGCTCAAACAGAATTAAGTTTTCGCGAGGTGCTTGTTGGCGACAGTCTGAAGCAATCGTTTATATTTCAAAATTCAGGTGATAAAACATTAAAGCTTTACAATATAAGCACATCGAGAAATCAATTTGTTGTCAGCGAAGATGATACGATAAAAATTGAGAAATTACAATCTGACAGCTTGTTTGTGACTTTTTCCCCAGATGATACGCTCAGTTATAAAGGCGTATTGCTATTTAATACCAATGACCCGAATAAAGCGGAAATTGAAATAAATTTATATGGTAAAGGGAAGAAAAATGCACCACAAATATTTGTACCAACGCCATACCTTTCATTGAATTTTGATACCTTGTTAGTTAACACAACATCACAAAAATCAATCCTTGTGACCAATAAAGGAATTCAAGATTTAATCGTTCACAATATCCTTTATAACGATAATTTTGTTCCGCTACAAAAAGAATTCACCTTATCCTTTGAAGAAACAGAAGAGGTGTTTATAATATTCAAACCCGATTCTGTAAAACGTTTTAATGGAAAAATATCAATTTTAAGCAACGATCCTGCTAATGAAAACCTGGTTATTTCAGCGACCGGTGTAGGAAGAGATTCAACGGATCAAACTATTTCGTTATCATCGGATTCATTGAATTTTGGCACAGTAGCCATAACTAATGATTCAGAACCGCACGTATTAACGATTCAAAACCAGGGGGAAAAGAAATTATCAATTCTTAATGTAATCAGTTCGGATAGCGCTTTTAGAGCTTTGCGCACCAATTTCAAGGTGAACGGAGATTCATCAGATCAGCTTTCTGTACTGTTCAATCCATCTGAAATTCGTAATTATGAGGCAACTCTCAAAATTGTTAGTGATGCGCCCGGAAATGATACGCTTACACTGAGGCTAACAGGAATTGGAAGAGATTTATATCCACAAGAAATTACGCTCTATACCACATCAATTAATTTTGGTGTCGTTGCAATTGACAGATCACAGAATACAGTATTTGCCATTTCCAACACAGGTGAAAAGGAATTGGTGGTTACAGGTTTTGAAATAAATGATAATCAGTTCAAAATATCTGAGACCTGGTTGAAAATCGCCCCCAACCAAACAAATAATGTAACAATCTCATATTCCCCACTTTATTCAGGGGAACATGCAACGAATTTGAGAATAACTTCCAACGATGCGGATAATTCTGTATTAAATGTGTCATTGGTTGGCACAGGCGTGGTTTACACAGGTCCACGAATTTCCATTGCCCAGCAATCATTAGATTTTGACAGTACTTTAATTAACGCAACAAAAGCAAGATCATTCTGGGTTTATAATTTATCCAAAGATTCAACCTTAACGATTACAGATTATGTGTTAAATAACCAGGCATTTACTGCTGGTGCAAAGAATATTAAAATACCCGCTAATGAATACCGGTTGATTCCCATTTATTTTCACCCGCAAACCCAAGGCGATCATTCAGCAACCCTAACGCTTTTTTCGGATGATGAGTATAACGCTCAATATTCAACGCAATTGTACGGTTATGGAATCCCTGAAAACACTGGTGAGACTACATTTACAAATTTAGGTTGGAATGGTTACTCCTCATCGCCATTAGGAGAAGCATTTTACCCTTCAACCCGGACTGAAAATGTGCTGGCTGGCTCTGAACTTCGCGCCTGGTTCATTAAAGATTTTTATCTTTATGACACGCCGCATCCGGATTCAGCTTTTTTAAATTTATCCTTTGAAAATAGAATTACTTTAGTCATTAATAACACAAAAATATTTGACAGCACAGCTACCAATGTTGAATACTGGAATAGGAAAAATTTGAATATCCATGATTATTTAACGTTTGGAAGAAATAGAATTGCCGTTTCAATATTAACCAATCCATTTGAAGCAGCCGGTGGTTTTGACTGTGAATTAGTTGTCAATGGAGACAAAAAAATAAAAAGCGGCAGCGAATTTTGGAATCATGATGACGCAAAATGGTGGTACTTTTATAATCCTGGTGTGTCCGCTCCCACTGATATCACCTGGAGAAGGCAATGGTTCAGCAGAGATTATGGATTGACCGAAATAGATTCTGTTTGCGCGAATTGGGTTTTTGAGCCAAATGGAAGCGATACATTATTTGATAATACTGCTTATGGTAATCGTGCTATCCTGCACAATATTCAATGGATCACTGGGATTGTGGGGCAAGCTATGCAGTTTAGCGGACAAGCTGATTCTTATGTGGAACTAAATACCAATTTGAATAGAACACCACAAACCATTGACATGTGGATTAACTGCTATGGCGCCCAAGACTATCGTCAGAATATCATTTCAAATGTCGGTTCCGGTGAATTTGGACAGGGCGTATTTTTAGAACCGGATATGAGTTTGGGAATCTATTATTTTGAAGGTGAGTACATCATTCCGGATTACATATTAGATGCAAACACTTGGTACAATATTTATGTCCAGTATGATTATTTGCATTCAACAAATTTAAATTCAGTCAAAGTTTATGTTAATAATATTTTAATTGGATCAAAAACTTATATCCCGAGATATCCAATCGGAGATGCTTATACATCATATATGGGAGGAAATCCATTAAATGAAACCTCTTCCGGTTTTTATGGCGCAATGGATGAATTGAAAATCAAAAACACTGTTTCCGGGATTCCTGAAATACCCCAGGTGGCAAGTATAACGAAAATGGGTTCGGATACTGTTTCTAATAATGATTCAACCAAAATTTCATTCAACATTTTCCCAACCCCATATAGAGTGCACTCCGGTATATTGAAGTATTACCCGGGCGGTTCTTCAGAGAAAAGCTCGGAGTTTAGGGCTGATACAATTCAGACCGTTGAGACAAGTTACGACACTTCTTTCAGTTTTATAATTCCCAGGGAGAAAATCGACATTCGCGGTATTAAATATTCTTTAACGTTAAATACCAACTATGGGACAGTTCAATATCCTTCAAATTTAGCTAATGAAAATGAATATGCTTTCCTTCGTGTTACAACAGCAAGAGAAGAATCGAAATTAGCAGCAATACCTAAAAAGACTCACCGAATGATCTCTGTCCCATATGAACTTCAAAATGAATCTGTTGATTCGGTTCTGACAGATGATTTTGGAATTTATAATCCGTTTCACTGGCGGGTCTTTGATTGGAGTCAATTAGATACTCAGTATGTCGAATATGATAGCACATGGGCAAAGGAAAAAGGATTTTCACGTGGTGCCGCTTATTGGCTGATAACAGATCGTTTAACTACCTTTGACGCTGGTGAAGGCATTACTCCGCCTGATGAAGATTTTAAAATCGATCTCAATTATGGATGGAATATGGTCGGGAATCCTTTCCCGTTTCCGGTAAATTGGTCGGATATATATAAAACATCAGACAAAGTTAAATCACCGGTCGGCAGAATGTTTTTGGGCGACACGATTTATTGGAAATATGACATTGATAAAATAGAACCGTGGCAAGGTTATTTTGTCTGGAATGGTGATGCAGCGAGTCCGAGTCATTCCCTATTTATTCCACCGGTCGCAGCTTCAATAATTCCTTTGAAAAAAGCTTTAGCGCTGGATGATAAATATCGCAGCAAATATCATGATTTGTCAATTTTAATATCGGCAGAATCTAGATGTGGAAAAAATATTGATATCGAAAACTTGTTTGGCGTATCTAAAAGCGCAAAGAATGAATATGACCAAATGGATTTGCTTGAAGTACCGCCAATCGGCGATTATGTTTCCTTATGGATAAACAATAGTGAGTGGGAAAATAACAAAGGCTTTTATACTGTCGATATACGAAAGTCCGGTGATGATGGATATTTATGGAATCTCGTTGTTGACTATTTTATAAAAAATCCCGCTAATATTTTTACAACCGAAATCAGAAGTGTACTCGATCTTCCTGATTCCTGGTTATTATACTTATTTGATTTAGAGGCGGGAATAGCCATTGATTTGCAAAAACAAGGTCAAATTAGTTTCAAACCGGAAAAAGAAAAATTTGGACGCAAAATGTACAAATTAGTCACCGGGACAGAAGATTTTATTAAGGCTAATTCAGATGAAATTCCATTGACGCCGATGAATTTTGAATTACGTCAAAATTATCCCAACCCATTTAATGCGGCTACAACAATCATTTTTAGTTTACCAAAAAGAATGAAAACCACGGTAAAAATATACAATATACTTGGTCAATTGGTTAAAACATTAGTTGATGATGAATTGCGCGGCGGGATTCATAAGTTAATTTGGAATGGCAAAAATAATCAGGATATTATCCTGTCTTCCGGTATGTATTTTGTCCGAATTGAAGGAAAAGAACAAATTCAAGTTAAAAAAATGTTGTTAATAAAATAGATTTTGGAGAATAAAATGCGAAATCCAATCGCTCGAATTGTACTTATTTTTCTAATTATTCCTATTTTGAGCTATAGTCAAGATAGCGGCGCGAGCATGCGTACAAGTTTTATTTTTCAAAAATGGGATATTGAAAAAGTAGATGATTCCATTACCGAAGGTACTTTTCCCATCGAAGTCAATTATCCCATACGGGAAAATATTAATTTACAATTGAACCATTTTCCAGCGTTATCAAAATTTGGGAAAAATGAATTAGCCGGTCTATCAGACACCTGGTTAAGGGCAAATTACAGTTTTGCTGATGATAGGGCATTAGCAAGTTTTGGGATCGGAATTCCAACAGGCAAAACAGAACTTGATTCTTCAGAAATTGTGTTAGCAAGATTGCTTAGTGAACAATCTTTTAAATTCCAATTACCGGTTTATGGTCAAGGACTGACAGTCAGTGGAGGCGTTATGTATGCTATGCCCGTATCCGAAAAAATTACCATTGGCGCGGGTCTTAATTTTGTCTTAAGAAATGCCTACAAATTTAGCACCATGAATTCAGTAGAATATAACCCGGGTGAACAATTTGGAATTAATGTTGGATTTGATTATGTGATAATGGAAAACTTGACATCCAATGTTGATATTGTTTACAATTATTATACTTCGGATAAAATGAAAGATGAAGAAATCTTTACATCTGGACCAAGAATTTCTTCCAAAATTGGTTTAATGTATCAGCAAAGAAGCAGTTATTACTGGATTCGGGCTGCTTATCAGGCAAAGGCTAAAAACGAATTCTATATCTATACATTGAATAATAAATTAGAACAAAAGCAGAAAATTCCAAATATAACTATTAGAGAATTACATATTGGATCTAAATTCCAGTTTACCGAGAAATTACTGTTTTCGGTAGTTGGTGAAGTGAGATCATACGTTGGGTATAAAAAAGACCGTGGATGGGCTGATCTGTATGGCGGAGGCGTAGTTGGAGAATATTATTTAATGGAAACTTTTTCTTTATTTTCTGGTTTAAAATTCTTCTTTGGGGACGGAGAGTTTAGTGGCATAACTCCAGACGCAGACTTTGGTGGAATAACTCCAAAAGTTCAAGGATTAGAATTACAAATTGGTAGTCAATGGAATTTTTGAATCAAACAATATGAGGCGGTTAATGAAAAAAAATATTATAATCTTAATAATTGCAGTAGTACTAATTACTATTTTCCAGGCTTATGCTCAGACTGAAACAATAGCTATTTTAGATTTTTCAAACAATTGCATTTTAGAAAAAGAGAAATACGCTTCATTATCACCCGGTTTAGCCGAAATAATGATCACAGAATTAAGTGCTATCAAGACATTAAAATTTGTTGAAAGACAGAAAATTAACGAATTGATTAAAGAAATGCAACTGGCACAAGCTGGTTTTGTATCTGAGGAGACTGGTGTTCAAGTCGGTAAATTAATCGGTGCAAAATACCTTATTTTTGGCAGCTATATGGTATTTAGCAAAAAAGTTAGAGTTGATGTTAGAATTGTTGAAGTGGAAACCGGCTTAACAATAAAAGCTGAGCAAGTCACAAATAAAGTTAAAAAAATGTTTGATATTATAAAAGAATTAAACGGAAAAATATTAGAAGATTTAGATATAAAACTTACAAAAAATGACAAGAAGATTTTAAATGCAAACGACACTTCAACTGAAGTGATTGAGCTATTCTCACAAGGATTAGAATATGAAGAAGCGCATGATGTAAACAAAGCAAAACAATTATACAAAAAAGCATTTATGCTGGATAAAAATTTCAAACCGGTCAGGAAAAGATTAAGGGCGATTTTAATAGAGGAAAAAAGTAGAAATAAATAATGGGATTTTTATTCGGAGGCAACTGCATGTTGCGTATTTAATGATGTTGATAAAGAGTTTCTTTCGATTGTTCCAACTTCGATGAAGCTATAAAGGCTTCGTCCACAATTATTTTCACATCTGAAATTATGAAATATTTTGTCACAGTCCGCTTGTGAATTTACTTTAAATTTTTTTACAGTACCACAAGATTCACATGAAATTATTAATTCATCGATACTTATATGATCCACACTATTCTCCTCCACATTCGATTCAATTGGACTGATGCTTCAACCTGTTATACATCGCAACTATCATACCATGCCTGACAATGCTGCGCATATTGTATAACTCAAGTAAATTCAACACACCATACAGCGCAGTTCTGTTTGAAGTGTATCAATTATAATAAACAACAAACGGCTTGTGTTATAGTGATACACCAAATAAGCTATTTTCATTTTTTTTCAAGAGAGAATATAATGTTATTATAATTTAAAAAACATGTATTTTAAAAATCATGTAACTGTTTATCCTTATCTTCATTAACATTTGGTGAACGGTTACAAAATTAGCAAATAAAAATTCAAATAATATTAAAAAAAGTCTTGCATAATAAATATTTTATCCGTATATTTTTCAGAAATTAAGCGGGAGTAGTTCAGTGGTAGAACACCACCTTGCCAAGGTGGGGGTCGCGAGTTCGAACCTCGTCTCCCGCTCATTTTTTTTGGCGGCGTAGCCAAGTGGCTAAGGCGGAGGTCTGCAAAATCTCTATTCATCGGTTCGACTCCGATCGCCGCCTCATGGGAACTGTGCCGGGGTGGCGGAATTGGCAGACGCAAGGGACTTAAAATCCCTCGGATATTTATATCCGTGCCGGTTCGACTCCGGCCCTCGGCACAAATTTTAACCTGTTTCGTTGAGATAACGGAGGCTGTGAATAAGAATAACAGAAGCGTAGCCATCTTATTTATGGCACGCTTTTTTATTTTACAGCAAAAATCCAGGCGATTAGCTCAAGTGGTTAGAGTGTCCCGCATGAAATGTCGGGAAGGTCACTGTTTCATTAATTTTTAAATTTATTAATGGGCGATTAGCTCAGGTGGCTAGAGTGCTTGCTTGACATGCAAGAGGTCACTGGTTCAAGTCCAGTATCGCCCACGATAAGA
This sequence comes from Candidatus Zhuqueibacterota bacterium, assembly GCA_016783825.1. Classification (GTDB taxonomy): domain Bacteria; phylum Zhuqueibacterota; class Zhuqueibacteria; order Thermofontimicrobiales; family Thermofontimicrobiaceae; genus Nigeripontimicrobium. Next base: position 7,653 of record JADHVV010000200.1, read on the forward strand.
AGCTGTTCTAAATTTAATCCCTGACATAACAGCTTGAAGTTATTAAAGATATGCCGAATTTCGATTTGATTTGAAATTCGGCAATCTGATATTTAGACGTAATTATTTAAGAGAAAAAGCATTTTTACTTATGAGCAATATTCAAATTAAATTTCCCAATGGCGAAAAAAAAACCTATTCGTCAGGGATTACTCCCCAGGAAATTCTGAATGAATTTGGTGGATCATTAAAAAAGAAAACTGTCGCTGCAAATTATAATGACCAATTGGTTGATTTAAACCATTCGTTAAACCAGGACGGGTCATTGTTATTTGTATCATACGACTCTCCGGAGGGCATTGAAGTTTTTTGGCACAGCACTGCTCATATTATGGCACATGCCATAAAAAATTTATATCCGGAAGCTAAATTCGGTTTTGGTCCTGCTTTGGATGATCGTTTTTTTTATGACTTTGATATAGACAAATCTCTTTCTCCTGAAAATTTTGAAGAAATTGAGAAAGAGATGAAAAATCTTATTGATCAGAATAATCCTTTCATTCGTGAAAATTTATCTCAAAAAGAAGCTGTTGCGCTTTTCAAAAAAAGAGACGAACCATACAAAGTAGAGCATATCGAAGAGCTTGAAGATAGCAGCAGTATCTATCGGGAAGGTGATTTTGTCGATCTTTGTTCCGGGCCGCATTTACCTTCA
>JADHVV010000201.1 GCA_016783825.1 Candidatus Zhuqueibacterota bacterium
TTAGTGTCTGTCCGAAAAAGGTATGTTTTGTCATTCCGGCGATTTTTTGTGCCGGAATCTCATGGTTTTATGCACAAGATTCCGGTATTCCGCTGCGCTCCAACCGGAATGACTGCTTTCTCGGACATACACTAATTAAGTTGATACCATTCCGAAAAATAATTACTGATGATGAATTTAATAAAAAATATTGAAACAATCAAGAATATTTTATATTTGAGCTTTGGGAGATTGCATAGAGGAGCGGGTAAAAAAATGTTTTGCATTTTAACCATTTTCGTGTTATATTATTTGTGATAGAAAACAGGAGATATAAAAATGAACGAAAAATTTCAAACAGAAATAGATGAAGCAGGACGCATTATCCTTCCACATGAGGCAATAAGTAAATTGCATCTAAAACCAGGGATGAAATTGATTATCGAAGTCGAAGAAGATAAGGTAATCTTAAAACCGGATAATGAAGAATCTTTACTTATTGAAAAAGATGGTGTGCTTATCCTACACGCTGAATTAACAGAAGATGTATCTGATATTGTAGAAAAAGTTCGGCAAGATAGAATAAATACTATTATTAAGGATTCGTTAAAATGAAAATTTTTTTTGATACTTCAGTTTTAGTACCTGCATTAGTAGATTCACATCCTAATCATGAGAAGGCATTCCCCTGGTTATCAAAAGTGATAAAGGCTGATGTTATTGGTGTCATTAGTACTCATAACCTTGCAGAACTTTATTCCATTCTGACGACAATCCCAATAAATAGGACTGTAACAACATTAGAGATTTATTATCTTATTAATGAGACTATTGTCTCTAACTTTGAAAAAATAGAATTAATTACTTCCGATTACAAGCATGTTTTAGAATTATTATCTAAGAATAATATACGTGGCGGAACAATTTTCGATGCCTTAATCGCCCACGCTGCCAAAAAAGCAAAAGTCGAAAAATTGCTTACATTTAATGTCAGACACTTTCAAAGAGTTTATCCTGCCATTGCTGAAATAATTGAAGAACCAATTTAATCCTAAATAAAAATAAAAAAGTGAGACGTCGGAACAATAAACCTGCTCCCGTTAAACAAACGTCTCACTAAATGGATCTTTCAATAAAAATTATTTTCTTATATTGTTCGCATGTTTGCGAATACCTTTTGCCTTGTCAGCCTTGAATTTGCGGATCAAGGTAGCCATTTCCGAATCATCTTTAATTTTTTTATCCAACAGGACTGTCCTTCCCAATTGACCGACAATGTTTTTATCTTTGTCAAAATCAAGTCTTAAATCACCAATGTACTGACCTTTGCTCCCTCCAATTATTGCAACTGCCTCTCCAAATTTTTCCGTATTTGGACGGTAGATCGGATCGTGGCAGCCGATGATGACATCGATTCCTTCAACAGTTTGCGCCAGCATTTTAATTTGTGGGTAACGCGTATGGGCAAGCGCTATGATGACATCACATTTATTTTTTAGTTCAGCAACTGCTTTTTTAGCAGCTTCCATGGGATCACCGACAACCAATTGTGGTTCTTTTTTATCTATGACAATTTGCAACCGTTTGAACACAATTCCAAAAATGCCGACTTTTAATGTGGGAACTTTTTTGCCATTAGCTTTAAATTTTTTTAACTTTTTTATAATATAAGGAGGAAATACAAGCGTGTTTCCATCAGGTTGGAAGATGTTTGCTGAAACAAATGGTGTTTTGTTGTTTTTATGTTTGGTGGTTAAAAATTCTATCCGTTGCAAAAAATCCCGTTCCCCGATATTTATCACATCGTAATTCATCTGTTGGAAGGCTTTTACTGTGTATTCAGCATCGACGCGGGCTCTATCACCTCGTCTGCCGAGAAAATCACCGCTGTCTAAAATGAGAATATGTTCATCAGCTTTTTGATTTGTTTTAACATAAGTCGCTCTCCGAGCGAATCCGCCGCTGCGTTTGCCGCCTCAGCCGCAGGGTTCAATATTTCCCGTGATGTTACTCGATGAAAAGATGTGCAGTGAAAAATGGGCTTTTGACGATCTTTTATTTTTTGCCTGTAAATTAAATGAAACGAGAAGAAATAGGGATAAAATTATTAAGGTGACTTTTGTGTTTTTCATTTTATTTCCCTTCTTAGGTTTATAATTTTTAAACAAGAAATTTGAGTTTGTTCCATCCGTAGATTTGATAAATATAATATGAATATAGCAATTTCTTGGAATTATATCAAGCACTAAATAATGTAATCAGAAAAAATATGTCCAACGGATAGAAACAACCCAACAGATATATACTAAAAAAAGAGTAACTATTCAGCAAAAAAAATCTGGCAATTTAGCGCAATAAAAAAATATTCTGCTATATTCTTAAAATCCATGTTTTTAATTGTTCACAAGGCTCGCTGAATAGCTACAAAAAAGATCAAGGTCAAGAAAAAAAATTTTCTTTTCTCGACCTTAATCTTGACCTTTAGTCAGATATCAAAATCTTTCATCCGTTGGATTGTTTTTCGCCGTGGCGGATTGGATTTTTCAGTCTTTCCTTCACTGACACCTGGTGAACATTTACAAAATACGTGATTTTCAAGAAATTTAATCCGCTTTATTCATCCGATTTTTAAAGGTGCGGGATAACATGAATTATTCACAAATTATGGTATAATTGACAATAATTCAGCTTTAAAATACAAATGTGTTCAACTAATTGTAATTAATTAAATTAATTCACTCCAAGTTATTGTTTGTGAATAATTCAGGTTATAAAATCTATCTGATTAAAAAAAACTTGATTTTAATAAAAATTTTCCTTACTATTAACTTTTTAATTATTGAGAAAGCTTGGATCTAACAATGATTGTTGAGAAATTACATCAAACTGTACAAAAATTTCCTGAAAAAACAGCGATAGTTTTTAATGAGCATCAAATTAATTATGGCGAGTTAAACGAAATAATAAATAAACTCTCCAATGGATTTTTAGACTCCGGAATAGCAAAAGGCAATAGAGTCGCGCTAATGCTCCCCAATGTCCCGCATTTTATTTTTTCATATTTTGCACTGCAACAGGTTGGCGCAATTGTCGTTCCTGTTAATTATATGTTTTATGAAAATGATTTAAATTTTGTTTTAAATAATTCGGAACTCAAAGCAATAATCTATTGGGATGGTTTTAGAAAAGAGTTGAAAGAGTTTTTTCTGAATTGTTCAGAGTCGATCATTAAAGTTGTTTTGGGAAAGCAAAAACCAGGGGATTCATTCCAATTAGAAAAATTGATCTCCAATTCCTCAATTGGTGAAATCGAAAAAGAAAATGAGCAAGGAGATATTGCGTTACTTCAATTCACATCCGGAATGGAAGATGTGCCCACAGGCGTACCATTGACTCACGAGAATATTTCTTTGAATAATAATGCATTTGTCGATTGTTTTAAATTAACGGAAGATGATGTTTTTGGCGCATTTTTCCCGTTGTTTTTAATCACAAGCCAGAACCAAATATTAAATGCAGTTTCGTTAGGCGCAACAATAGTTCTCCATTCAAAAATTGATATTCCGGCAATAGCAAAATCAATAGATGAGTTTCAAGTTTCAGTTATTACAGCAAGTCCTCAATTCTATAAATTGTTATGCGATTGGGAAGATGAATCATTTTCAGGTTCTTCTTTGAAAACAAACATATCATCATATTCTAACCTTCCTGAGGAACTGGCTAAAGAATTCGCTGAAAGATTTAATAGTACTTTATTCAATAGTTATACAATTACCGAGGCTGGTGGGATTGTAGCATCAACACAGGCTTCGTTTGAAAATTTGAGCGATTCAGTAGGAAGAGCCCTGCCAATCTTTGAAATGCATATTCACAATGCTTCCGGTGAACCTTTGCCGCATGATGAAATTGGTGAAATCGCGATAAAAAGTAATTCCATGATGGATGGTTATTGGCGAAACCAGGAGTTGACAGAAAAACGGTTGAAAAATGGCTGGTTTTACACGGGTGATTTTGGAAAAAGAAACTCCGACGGAAATATCGTTTTAGTTGAGAAGAAGGCAGATATCATTCTTAAAGGAGGATTCAGAATACACACCAACGAAATTGAGGATTTATTAACGACCCATCCTTCAATTCAGGAAGCAGCAGTTATCTCTGTGCCCAGTCCCGATCATAAAGAGGACGTGCTGGCATGTATTGTTTTAAAAGAAAATGAGTCTTTGACCGGGCAAGAAGTAATAGAATTCTGTCGTTCACACATCCCTATTTATAAATGTCCGCAAGTTGTAAAATTTTATGAAGACTTGCCGCGAACAAGGATGGGGAAAGTTTTTAAAAGAAAATTAAAATAGGATATTGAAAATAAATAAAATGTATAAATTATCTATTCTAATTTAAGGAGGCTTTAAGTGAAAGAGTACACTATTGATAAAATTAGAAATATTGGATTGATAGGACACGGTGATTCGGGAAAAACAACGTTGGCGGAGGCGATGCTCTTTGCAAGTGGGGAATCCAATCGATTTGGGTCTGTTGATGATGGCACGACAACATCAGATTATAGCAGTGATGAAATTGAACGGAAGATTTCAATCACAACCAGTTTATTGCATGTGGACTGGAAAAACACAAAAATCAATATACTTGACACACCGGGATATTTTGATTTCCTTGGTGAGGTGAAAAGCGGATTTCGTGCAGCTGACATTGCTGTAATGTTGTTGAATGGTGTTTCCGGAGTTGAAGTTGGCACTGATCTTGGCTGGGAAATATTGCAGGATTACGATAAGCCCCGATTATTCTACATTAATCATCTTAACAGGGAACATGCAAATTTTGATAAGGTTCTTGAAGATGCCAGGGAAACCTTTGGTAATGCAGTTGTTGCTGTAAATTTTCCGGTTAATGAAGGAGAAGGTTTTAATAGTGTCATCGATGTTTTGAAGATGAAAAAAGTAACCTTTAGCGGGGACAGTGGAAAATACACGCTGGAAGATATCCCGGCGGATCTCCAGGATAAAGCTGAAAATTTACGCACTGAGTTTATTGAAAAAGTTGCCGAATGCGATGACGAGATATTGGAAAAATATTTTGAAGAAGGTGAACTGTCTGAAGATGATATTGTTAAAGGTATCAAAACCGGTTTAGTATCAAAGTTGATTTTCCCTGTTTTATGCGGTTCCGCTACCAAGAATGTGGGAACACAACTATTAATGGATTTTATAACGAGCTATTGTCCGTCACCTGCTGATATGTCAGCATTCACTGCTGAAGAAGATGGAAAAGAAGTTGAATTAAAAGCCGAAGGTAATGGTGAATTTGCCGGTTTCGTTTTTAAAACATTATCCGAACTACATGTTGGCGAACTCTCATTGATTCGAGTCTTCTCTGGCTCTGTTAAAACAGGGGATGATGTACTAAACACGACTCGGGATGGTTCGGAAAAAATCGGGCAGATCTATACCTTGAATGGAAAGGAAAGAAAAGAAATTGGTATTCTCAACGCAGGTGATATTGGTGCGTTGGTCAAATTAAAAGAAACGCACACAGGTGATACACTTTCAAGTAAAAAGAAAAAACTGAAATTCAAACCATTAGAATTTTTTACCCCGGTTTATGAAATTGCCATCACTCCCAAAAGCAAGGGCGACGAAGATAAAATCTCCACAGGATTACATACATTGAACGAAATTGATCCCAGTTTTAGTATTACTATTGATCCTGAACTTCATCAAACTGTAATTGCCGGAAAGGGTGAAGTCCATTTGACAGTTATTCTGAAAAGATTAAAAGAACGTTTTGGGGTTGAAGTTGAAAGAAAAAAACCAAAAATCGCATATCGTGAAACAATCACAGGTAAAGCGGATGAAAAATACCGCCACAAAAAACAGTCCGGTGGTGCCGGTCAATTCGCTGAAGTCTGGATGAGAATTGAACCCCAGCCACGAGGAGATGGTTTTGTATTTGAGAACAAGGTAGTTGGTGGTTCAATTTCATCGACTTTTATTCCTTCGGTGGAAAAGGGAGTAAAACAGGTTATCATAGATGGAGCAATTGCCGGTTATAAAATTGTGGATGTAAAAGCTACTGTTTACGACGGAAAAGAGCATCCCGTGGATTCAAAAGATATTGCTTTCCAGATCGCGGGTAGAGAAGTTTTCAAAATGGCAATAAAAAAAGCAAAACCCATCCTGTTAGAGCCAATTTACAATGTTGAAGTAAAATGTCCCGAAGAGAATATGGGTGATATTATGGGTGATATTTCAACCCGCAGGGGAAAAATACAGGGAATGGAATCAGCCGGAAGATTTCAAGTTGTGAAAGCGCAAATTCCTTTAGCAGAGTTGAATGATTATTCGACTTCTCTGCGTTCAATGACCCAGGGGCGTGCAACTTATTCCCGGGAATTTTCCCACTATGATCCATTACAAAAAGATGTGGAAGCAAAGGTGGTTGCCGAATCAAAAGCAGAAAAAGAAAAGTAGTTTTAAAAATAATTAGTGACTATTCAGCATAGTTACAAAAGTCATTCTGAGGGAGCTTGCGACCGAAGCACAGTCTGTACTTCCTTAAAATAATAAGGTAACTGTACAGGAATCTCGGCATTTATCCAACATTTTTCTAGTATACCGTGAGATTCTTCACTTCCCATCATCCCAAATCCCCTCCCTCGTTCAGAATGACATTCACTCAAGAATTAGCTGAATAGTTAAATTATTATTTGAATTAAGGGTGCGGTTCTCTAACGCGCCCTTTTTCTTTGGGAGGTTTTATGGAAAGGCTCTGGGCGCCGTGGCGGATAAATTATGTAGCCATGCCGGAACAAGATAAAAAAGGCTGCATCTTCTGTGATAAACCTGTTGCTAACGATGACAAAAAAAATCTGATCATCTACAGGGGAAAGTTTAGTTTTGTATTAATGAATTTATTCCCCTATAATAACGGACATTTATTGATCGCGCCGTATAAGCATACAAACCAACTTTCTGAATTGAACAGTGAAGAAAAACTTGAATTGATGGATTTACTCGTACTTTGTCAAAAAGTAATATCTGAAAAAATGTCTCCGCATGGATTCAATATCGGGATGAATTTGGGACAGGTTGCCGGCGCTGGTGTGAAAGATCATCTCCATTTTCATATTGTGCCCCGCTGGGATGGTGATACGAATTTTATGCCGATTTTAAGTGATGTTAAGGTTGTTTCGGAAGGGCTTGAGCAAACCTGGGAGAAATTGAAGGTGCGTTTTGATGAAATGATGCTGGATGCTTGATGTTGGATGCTTGTTGCTGGATGCTTGTTCCTCCCATCCCATAGCCGTCAACCTAAATACTGTAAGTTGAATATTATAATTAGGTTGTGTCACTGTTTAATGGGTGCAAACCCACAATTTCGGAATTGGATTGAAAATATTAATAATTGTAACTAATTGTTTTATTGTTAAATAAAGCTGTTGATTTTAAAGAGTAATTTAAAAAATTAGGATCATTATTAAAATAGCAGAATAATTTGTAGCAGAATAATAAAAAATAGAAAAATGATTTATAGTATATTACCCAACATCCAAGCTAATAATGGGAATATCAGAGTAAAATATTCACTCACTAACGTAAAGTAATTTAATAGGTTATATCATTAAACAAAAATATTTCCGCCAAAAAAACGGCGGACAGGCTGCTACAAATTATTCTGCGATAATAAATATTTTCGGGTCATGTTCTATAACAACAATAACTAATTGATAATTCAAAGCTAATGACACTTAGGTTGACGGCTATGGGGCATAGCCGTCAGTTTAAGAGTAAATTTGGAGTAGATCATTGTCAATCCTTTGTTCTCAATTATCAACGGAACGTCTGACATCTTTTAGGCGGATTCACAATTAAGGGGGTTGGATTAAATAACTTTCCCATTTCAATTTTAAAATTTGTTTCAAATCAATATATTACAGGTTCAATATGTGTAACTTAATTTATCCCGCCCCCTAAATTACTTTATCCAAAAAAATTAAGGAATACTAATCGGCTTCCTGCTTTCATCAACCGCAACAAATGTAAGTTCCGCTGATGTAACATGAACAACCTTTGTTGGATCATCGTACCGGTTGGCTTTTACAATTACTTCGACAGTAATGGATGTATTTCCCTTGCGTACTGTTTTTGTGTAAAATGAAACCTGGTCACCGACAAAGACCGGCTGATGAAATTCAACTTTGTTCATTGCCACAGTTACAAAATTTACAGCAGCAGTTTTGCGCGCTTCCAAAACACCGGCAATATCAAGATAAGAGAGAA
>JADHVV010000202.1 GCA_016783825.1 Candidatus Zhuqueibacterota bacterium
CGTTTCCGGATCTTTAAAAGGTAACGGCATAATATTAGGATTAACCAAAAATTTACAAATTATTACTTACCTAGAGCTGGACAATAGCGTAACTATTAACCCGGTTCCTTATCATATATTCAATAAAGGCTTTGGCAAAGAAAAATTATTAACGGCAGTAATTAAAGGTCGATATGTTTTTTTGCGAATGATTAAACAAGGCGTCACCCTATCAAAAATCGAATGGGCATATTTAAGTTATGGTTTTTTAATAGGTATTGTTATTACATTTGCAATAATCGCTTTTATTTTTTCACATAAATATAAACGAAAATCTGAAAAATCTTTCAATCATTTGATTAATTCAATAAAGGTTGGATTAATAGTGTTAGATTCAAAAGGGAATTTAGTTACGATAAACAAACAGTTTGAAGAGATGTTAAAAATAGAGAGAGAGAGTCCCTGATAGGTTCAAATTATAAAAAGTTATTCAATATTTCAAATTATGATGAATTAATAAAATTGATCGACCTGACTTACGACCAGGATTTACCATTTATAGAAAGAAAAATCACATTTATTAAAGATGAAAAAAATTTTAAACTTTTTAGTTGAGATAGGCGTCTTTTCAACTATGAAAAAGAAAGAAAATGGGAAAATAATTACCATCAAAAATATCACAGACATCATCCAATCCAAACGAACCATTGCCTGGGCAACCATGGCGCAAAAATTAGCCCACGAAATCAAAACACCGCTTTCCACAGTCATGCTCTCTGCCCAGCGCTTGCAAATGGAATACGAACAAAAACCCAAAGAAATGAAAAAAATTGCCAAATATTTAAACAACATCACCGGGCAGGTCGATCGGTTAAGAAAAGTGACCGACGCATTCATGAAATTCGTTAAAATGGACAAAGCCAAGATTGAACCAATTCAGATTAATCAACTCCTTTCCAACTGTCTTGAAGATGTGCAGCAAAAAACGAGCAAAGGAATAAAAATAAAAAATGAATTTGCCACTGATATTCCAACGTTTAAAGCGGACGGGCAGCAGCTCTCCATCGCTTTGAATAACATATTTGACAACAGCCTCAATGCCATGAAGGATAAAGGGACAATGACAATAACAACAAGACTGGTACAATCATTGCAAACACAATCCGAGACCCAATTAAAAAATTCAATCCAAATTGAAATCACAGACACCGGAAAAGGAATTCCTAAAGATCACATAAACCAGCTTTTTCAACCTTTTTTCTCAAAGTCACCAGGCGGCACCGGGTTGGGATTGGTTATTACGAAAAAAATAGTTGAAGATCATGAGGGTGAGATTAAGATTGTGAGTGAGGAGGGGATTGGGACGAGTGTTTTTATTTTGTTGCCGGTTTAGATCATCTTAAAAGTTTCAAACATCCCCCCTTGGTCCCCCCTTCGCGAAGGGGGAAAATTTCCCCCCTTTTTGAAGGGGGGACCAAGGGGGGATGTAAAAATTTAAAGGAGAAAAACATGCCCCCCAACCCCATCATCCCCTACAATCCCAAACTCAAAGAATTAGCCCGGGAACTCCGAAAAAACCCAACTTATGCAGAAAAAATATTATGGCACGCTATTAGAAGAAAACAATTGGGAGTTGAATTTCACAGACAAGTGCCAATAAATCAATTTATTGTAGATTTCTATTGCCACGAATTGAAATTAGCAATTGAAGTGGATGGTGTTAGTCATAGTGATCCAGATGTAAAAAACCATGACACAGAAAGACAGTCAAGGCTGGAGAGTTTGGGTGTCCGCTTTTTGAGATTTGAGGATGATAAGGTTTTAGGGAATGTCGAAAATGTAGTTGGTAAGATAAAAGAGTGGATTGAGGAGAATATGGATTAATTCAACATCCCCCCTGCCCCCCTTCGGAAGGGGGGAAACTTCAGTGTTCCCTTCAAAAAGGGCGCGAATTCCCCCCTTTTTGAAGGGGGGCCAGGGGGGATGTTTAGAACGATTGGAAATAAAAATAATGCCCCCCAAAAAGAAAATATTAGTAGTAGATGACGACCAAATAATGGGCGACATATTAGCCGATATTCTAAACTACAAAGGCTACAACGTCCAATGGGTCGGCAGCGGCGCAGAAGCGCTGCAACTACTCAGTGAAAATCAAATAGATATCATAATGCTGGACCTTAAATTACCGGGAATGAATGGCATTGAAATCCTCAAAGAAATCAATAAAACCAATCCCGGAACCACGGTGATCATGATGTCCGGTCACGGGACGATCCGGACTGCTGTGGAAGCCACACAATTGGGCGCTTACGATTGGCTGGAAAAACCGTTGGAAAAAGAACGTGTTCTGTTAACGGTTAAAAACGCAATAGATAAAAGCGCGCTGCTCCGGGAAAGAGAAATACTGTTAGCCGAAGCAAAAGAACGCTACAAAATGATCGGCACTAGCCCGGGAATTAAAGGAGTTTATCAGCTCATCGAAAAGGTCGCCCCCACTGATGCTACTGTGCTGATCACCGGGGAAAGCGGCACCGGCAAAGAGTTGGTGGCTCACGCCATTCACATTAACAGCAAACGAGCAGGCTCACCTTTTATCCAGTTAAATTGCGCTGCAGTGCCGGAAACATTAATTGAAAGCGAACTGTTTGGACATGTAAAAGGCTCTTTCACCGGCGCTCACACGGATAGAAAAGGCAGGTTCCAGTTAGCAAATAGCGGCACCCTGTTTTTGGATGAGATCGGCGATCTGTCCCAACTTGCCCAGGCGAAATTGTTACGCGCCATCGATTCAAATGAAGTGGAAACCGTGGGCGCAGAAAAAACCGATTTTGTGGATGTGCGCTACATTTTTGCCACCAATAAAAACCTGAAAGAAAAGGTCGAAAATGAAAAGTTTCGTGAAGATCTATTACACAGAATCGATGTTTTTGAAATTGGAATTCCACCATTGAGAGAACGCCCCGAAGATATTCTCCCGTTAGCCCGCTTTTTTCTCCATAAATTCTGCTCCCAAAACAATATAAAACAAAAACTACTAACACCCGATGCAGAAGCCGTTTTATTGAGCCACAAATGGAACGGCAATGTCCGGCAACTCCGAAACCTTGTTGAAAAAATGGTAATACTTTTTGACGACCCCCAAATATCAGGCCCCCAAATTTCCCGCATTTTAAATTCCCCTACGCTTGACTTCGATCTTTCCCAAACCAAAATTTACAAACAAGCAAAAGAAAGTTTTGAAAGAAGTTACATCCTTCATGCTTTGTCTGCAAACAACTGGAACGTTGTAAAAACAGCCAAAAGTTTGGCTATGGAGCGTTCAGTGCTTTATAAAAAATTGGAAAAATATAAGATTAAAAAATTGCAAAAAGAGGACAATTAATACCATTTTAAATGTCCTATTAAGCGGACAGTTTTAGTTTTTAACATATACTTTAGCCCTGAATAATAATCATTTAGGGCTTTTTTGTTTATGGGTATGAAAGTTGTAAATAATGGTTATAAACTTTCAACGAAAATAAGGAGAAAAAATGCGAACAATAAAGTTTATAGTTTTCTTTGTTCTAATCTTCTGCTTTTCCATTTTTTTGACCTACCATTTTGCTTTTTCACAAGAATTTACTCTTGATGCCAATACAGTTGGATTATGGCATTTTAATGAAGGTTCAGGGACAATTGCTAATGATGCGAGCGGAAATGGTAACCATGGGCAAGTGAATGGCGCTAACTGGATACCCAATGGCAAATTTGGTAATGCTTTGGGTTTTGATGGAGTCGATGATGTTGTCTCTACATTTTATCAAGCTGATTTTGGGACTTCTCCCTTTACTGTTGAAGGTTATTTTAAAACAAGTAGTACCCAAGGAATGATTTTGATGGGTAACTATTCGGGAGATGCAAGACAGAGTGGTTTCTTTATCTCAATCAATCATAAATGGGGACCTGGCGAACAGAACGAACCTGGCATGTTAGCCTTTTTTATTAGAGATAATGATAATGTAGGTCATTCTCAAGCTCAATTCAATGTCAATTACAATGACGGTAATTTTCATTATTTTGTTGCCATAAGAGACAACTCAAGTCAAATGTATCTTTATGTGGATAATATTCTACGCGCTACATCGAATGCTGGTAATAAAGAGGTGGGAGCACCACCAAATGATAATAATTTTGGAATTGGTCGATGCTCCAGTGAAGTAAATTATGCACCATTTGAAGGTGTTATTGATGAAGTTCGTATTTCTGATATAGAACGACACCCAGCCTTGCTTACAAATCTACAAGCTACAAAAGAGGATGTGTTCCTCATTGATATTGATAACGATGGATTTGCAGATCCGAACGATAAAATACGTTACACAGTCATTCTCACCAACACTGGCAACTTCGCAACGCAAAATGCAGTTTTCAATGACATTCCTGATGCAAATACCAGTTTAGTCGTTGGGTCAGTTACAACAACAAAAGGTATAATCACATCCGGTAATGGGGCTGGTGATACAAATGTAACCATCGATATCGATGATATTTCAAGTGGCGGCGGGTCAGTAACAATTACCTTTGATGTAATTGTAAACGCCCATTTTCCAAGCACAGTAACACAACTTTGCAACCAGGGTTTAGTTACCGGCGATAATTTTAACGATATAAACACAGACGATCCAGCCACTGGACAAGCCGATGATCCTACTTGCACACTTGTTGATGATGACTTTGATGATGATGGGATTTCCAACGTTGTAGAAGGAGAGAGTGATCGAGATAACGATAATGTGCCGAATCATCAAGATTATGATCCAACCGGCTACTTTTACGATGAAGCTGACGCAAAGATAATAGCCGGCGGTAAAACAAATGTAACTGGTCCAGGTGTTATTACCATCATTAAAGATGGTTCCAGTGGCTATTACCAATTCTTGACAGATGGTACTGCAGGGATTTATACAGTTTTCGTTACCCTTCCACCAGCATATTTGTGGAGCAGTAATTGTACTGTGACGGCAGGAGCATTAGATCCGACTGGTCAACCGAATCCTTATATAATAGGAAATAGTGAAAACGGCAATACCGGTTTTCTAACTTCAAACGCGTGTACAAAATTTTATCTTCAATTTGATTTGGAACAAGGAGATCCCTTTATAATAAACAATAATTTTCCACTGACACGGCAGCAGCCGACAAATATTGTATTGACTTCTTTTTATGCTGAAGTAGGTCAAGATGGCATCTTGACCTACTGGACAACAGAATCCGAACCTAACATTGCCGGTTTCAATATTTATCGCAGCAATGAAGAAAACGGAGAATACAGCAAAATAAATGAATCAATGATTCCAGCCCAGGGTAATGCCACAACTGGGGCAAGCTACAGCTACACTGACAAACATGCACAAGAAGGCGATTATTATTACAAATTGCAAGTTGTATCTCTTGATGGCACAACCAATTTCCACGGACCGGTTTTTTTGAGATTTACCTCAGTTGAAATAAAACAGCACTCTATTCCTGAAAATTATTCTTTATCCCAAAATTACCCCAATCCCTTCAATCCCGAAACTGAAATTCGTTTTGATCTCCCTGAACCGGCTCATGTTAAATTTCTGATCTTCAACACACTCGGTCAAAAGATCAAAACTTTGGCTGAAAAAGAATTTTCAGAAGGTTCCCATACTATCCGCTGGGATGGAACTGATGATTATGGTAATTTGGTGAGTGATGGTTTGTACCTGTGCAGAATGCAAACAAGAGATTTTCAAAAAACGATGCGCATGTTGTTTCTCAAATAGTATTATTAAAAAGCCCTCAGTAAATTCTGGGGGCTTTTTGTTTATAATATCTAACAACCATCAATCCAACTCATCAAATATTTTCTGAATATTTTCTTTTAAATCCGGAACATCAGTTTGTATTGTGAGCCAAATTTCATCCAAATCTACGCCAAAATAATGATGAATTAAAACATTTCTCATTGCTGAGATATCATGCCAGGGAACATCAGTATATTTGTCTATGATGTCATCAGATAAGGACTTTACTGCTTCTCCGATAATTTCTAATTGTCGAATAACGCCGTCCTGAACCAAATGATTCGTCATGAATTCTTCTTCAGTAGCATCTTGTGTATAAGATTCAATATATGAGATCGCGTCCCAAATGTGATTTAAATATACGGCATCATCCTTCGGCATTATAGATTACCTTTACTTCATTCATTATTTTTTCACGTAAATATGGACTAATGGAATTATTAGTTATCAAGTCTACTTCTCTTCCTAATATTTCGCTCAGTTGCCTTTGTAACCTAATATGTGCCAGCAGGCTGGTTCTTTTTGAAAATTTTATCAGAAAATCTAAATCACTATTTTCGGTTTCTTCTCCCCGAGAGTAAGAACCAAAAAGACCCAACATAGCAACATTATTTCTAATTAATAAATCCTCGACTTTTTTATTTTTAATCAGTTGTTCTACCATATTACTAACTCCAATTATTTTCAATTTAAGATAATATAATTTTATTTTAAAATCAACTTCTTTTTTACAGCCGATGTGCATCACTAAAAATGCTTTACAAAATAACCCGAGAATTTAACAAGTCCATTTATCAATTACTCGGGTTAATTGTAAAAAACAACTTGACATTTAACGTCAAGCGTTATATATTAAACTATGATCAGATCTTTTAATTGTAAAGAAACAGAGAAAATGAATAAAAATAAAATGGCGCCGTTACACCCGGGTGAAATTCTGGCAGAAGAATTTTTAAAACCGGTTGGATTAAGTCAAAATCGATTGGCGCTTGCTATTAAAGTTCCGCCTCGCAGGATCAATGAAATTGTGCTCGGGAAACGAAGGATCACCGCGGACACGGCTTTGCGATTGGCAAAATATTTTGACATGACACCTCAATTCTGGCTGGGTTTGCAAATGGATTATGATCTTGATGTTGCAGACGATAAATTGGGTGGGAAACTTGAGGAGGAAATTGAAGTGTATAAAGCTGTTCATTAGATATTTGGATGCTGGATGCTTGTTTCTTGATACTCCCAACCCATCCAATATTTGGAACCGAGCATTAAGTAGCGCTTGCATTAATTATCCAAAAGTTGTTGGTTGCAAAAATTTTACTAAACCTTAAAGGTTTAGTAAAGTTGAACTGATGAATATAAAAAAGCCCTCAAAAAAACCTGAGGGCTTTAACCATTCAGGGTAAAAATGTTTCAATAGCTTTCAACATTATAGTCGTAGTCTGTTCATAATCAAAACCATTTTTTTTATGTCAAACCGATAACACCGCTTTTAGCGATGGCACCGGTAGTAATCAATCCGATTATCTTTCCGCAATCTCTTTTAAAATTTTAACTGCCTTGGGATCTTCGCTCTTGCCTAAAACATGGATCGCTTTTTTTCTTACTTCAACATTTTTGTCCGATTTAGCTACTTTTGCCAAAGTTTCCAAAACGGTATTTTCATCCACGAATTTTCTCAATTGCCGCACAGCTTCGTAACGGTAAGCCGGATTTAGTTCTTTCTCAATTGTTCGTTTCAGAGCGGGGACGGCTTTCTCTGCCTCCTGTCGCCCCATTGAACGAATGGCTGATACCTTGACTTCTTCATCTTCGCTCAAATCGTCAAACAGATCGCAACGATCCCAGTGATGGAAATGAAATTCACCACAATCAAAATCAAGATGGCTTAAATCAAGGTCGATTTCAGGTACATGGATTTCCGGTATTCCAACGTGAATTTCCGGAACCTCGATGTCAATTTCCGGTATTTCAACGTGAATATCAGGAATTTCGATATGCTCCAAATGGCTTAATGAATGTTCCAAATGAATCATCGATTCTTCTAAGCCGCTCAAATCGAGATTCATTTCAGGAATTTCGATTGATCGAAGAACTTGTTCTTTTTCCATTAATTTTTGTTCCAGCTTTTGTAAGTTTTGTTCAAGTTTCTTTTCATCGATTTCCTGACCGAACAAAGCTATTGTTGTCATCAGAAAAAGAATAAGTACAACTGTTGTAATGAGTTTAAATTTCATAATAACCTCCACTTTGTTAAAAATTCCAAATCTCAAGCATCAAATTCCAAAACTTGCCCCGATTTCTTTTTATCGGGAAATATTCCAATACTCAAATTCAAAATTCCAAACTATTTTGGTCATTGAGATTTGGAATTTATTTGGAATTTGTGATTTGGAG
>JADHVV010000031.1 GCA_016783825.1 Candidatus Zhuqueibacterota bacterium
AATTAACTTTCATACCGAAAAGGCTGAGGCGAAGGCAAAGGCGAAGCAAGGTATAAGATTCAAGGATTAAGGATATTCTTTTTTTTCCTTCGCCTTCGCCTCAGCCTTCGCCTGCACTTTAGTGCGTTATGGAATTATTATCTCTGATCAATATTCTGTTGGGACTGTGGTTAATTGTCTTATTAAACTGTTTAAAACATACACTGCTGATGAAATGATGAATAGATTGGAATATCTTAGTAATTGGCAGTGAGCAAGTTCATAAAAATGGGACCATCAATGGGCATAACACAAGTAACAGTAGCAGTCTGTAATCCGGGCGATCCGGAGCGCCGCTGGGAAGGGCTTTTTTTGGTAGATACCGGGGCAATTGATTGCCTGGTTCCGGGAAACCGGCTTCTGGAAATTGGTATTGAGCCACAAGGCAAACGTACTTATGAATTAGCAGACGGAACAGAAGTTGCGATGGATATTGCTGGTGCGCGTTTTGAATTTATGGGTGAATATGTCTGGACAACAGTCATCTTTGGAAAGAATGAAGCCGAACCAATCCTGGGAGTTACAGCATTAGAATCAGTTGGCATTGAAGTTGACCCACAAAACCAGCGTTTAAAGCGCTTGCCCGCGGTAAGATTGAAATAATTAGTTTTGTACCAGGTTATTAAAAATCATAAAAAAGGAGATCTGTCATTATGAGTGCTAAAAAAACTATTGTTATTTTAATTACAGCTTTTGTTTTAACAAACATTTCCGCTATTATGCTTCAGGCACAGACTACGATTTGGTCGGAAGACTTTACCTATGCTGATGGAACTATCCAGGGAAGCGGCAGTCCGCCGAAATGGACACTTGAAACAACTGAAGATGTGAATGGCTCCGATCCAGATGACCATTTCTGGGTTGTTCTAAACAAAATGGAAGCCCGAGACCTAAATACCCATACTCAGTTTTTATATTCAGAAGAAATTGCAATCAATTCATATTCCGATGTTTCGATTTCTATTTATTGTTCAGAAAGTGGTGATATGAATTCAACTGACTTTTACAGATGTGAATATCGATTAAATGGAGGAACCTGGACTACTTTTGCTACCAATGGTTATATAAGCGATGATTTTACATCTGCCACTGCTTCCCAAACAGGTTTACACGGTACGACAGTGGAATTTAGAATACAAGTAGACAATAGTGCGACTGATGAATATCATTATTTTGATGATATAATAGTTCAAGGTACGCCCAACATCACCTTTACCAACGGCGCCAATGGGGCGCTGAATTTTCAGCAATCTTCACCAACACCATCGCAGGATAATTGGCCTCTTGGTCAATTTAGTCTTGCAGGAGAAACCACTGGTGCCACCCTTAATTCAGTAACCGTCACCCTGGGAGGCAGTTACGAATCTGGCGACCTGGATTCCAATCCATTCCGTATTCGCGCTTCAAATACGAATGATTTTGGAACTGCAACAGAGATTGGAAGTGACATCGCCGATCTAGGCTCTGGTAATGATATAACATTTAATTCTCTGATCGATGCCATCCCAAATGGCACACGTTATTATTGGGTGACTGCCGATATATCTGACGCAGCTTTAGATGACGACAATATTAATGGAACAATAGATGCATTCAGTGATTTGAGCATCACAAACGGTTCTTTAAATGGTTCATCTTCCTACGGGAAATTGAACGCGGGTGGTGAGGCCCCCCTCCCTGTCAAACTTTCATCTTTCACTGCAAGCTATGAAAACAGTTCGGTTATTCTTCAATGGACAACAGAAAGTGAGGCCGGTGGCGTCGGTTTCATCATTGAACGCCGTACCAATCTAACTGCGGACTGGCAACAAATCGCCAGCTATCTCACTGACAACAACCTGGTGTGTATGAACAATCCCATAGGTTATACAGAATATATTTTTGTTGATACTAATACGGAAGCGAATACAGCTTATTTTTACCGGCTCTCTGATGTGGATATTTTTGGTAATGTTACTGTGCTGGATGTTGTTGAAGTTTTATTAACAGGTGTTTTTGAAGTTTCATATAAGTCTCTTCCTGGAAAAACAGGGTTGATAGCTGCCTATCCCAATCCCTTCAATCCGAAAACAAAAATAATTTACCAGCTTGCTAGAAAAGCAAAGGTTGATTTGTTTGTGTACAATGTTTTGGGTCAACGAATCAGGCGATTAGTTGCTGGTGTTCACCAGTCGGCTGGTAGTTACAACTTATTATGGGATGGTTTGGATGATGCAGGTGCAGCGCTGCCCAGCGGTACTTATGTTGTTGTTTTTAAAGCAGGGGAGTATATTAAGTCAGAGAAGGTTTTGCTGTTGCGCTAATGAAGGAAGTAATTTTTTGGCTCACATTTATAATAAGCGAAGAAAAAAATAACTTGATTAATATTTTTAAAATGTTTATTATAATGATACACGTTTATAAATGTTAGATAAATATTAAAGCATACATGGGATAAATCATTTGTGAGGTTAATTATGATGTCAAGTTCAATAGCTGTTGATACGTTAGATTATGCCCAAAACCTAAGAAAAACAGGTGTCCCAGAAGAACAGGCAAACGTGCATGCAAAGGCGCTTGCTGTTATTATTGATGAGAAACTGGCTACAAAGCGAGATCTGAAAGAATTGGATGTTTCCTTGAAACGTGATATAAAGGAATTAGAAGTTTCCTTAAAACGTGATATAAAGGAATTAGAAGTTTCCTTAAAACGTGATATGAAGGAATTGGAAGCTTCCTTAAAACGTGATATGAAGGAATTGGAAGTGTCCTTAAAACGTGATATGAAAGAATTGGAATTACGTTTAAAACATGATTTAACTTTGAGGCTTGGCGCAATGATAGCCGTAGGTATCACTATAATTTCTGTTTTGGTTACTTTGTTTTAGTTAAGCGATCAAATACGATTAGACGCTTTCGCAAAATCATCCTGTTGAAACTAAAGTGAGCTCTCATTCATTGAAACATGAAAAAACAAACACCGCTATTTCTGAAATGTTACAGGAACAGCTCACTAACAATAAAAATGCCGCCTTCCGAGTGATCAGCAACAGCATGGAACCCTTTATCCACGTCGGTGATCGTGTTGTCATCGAAGCCGCAAACACCACCCAACTAACTTCTGGTGATATTATTCTTTATTTTAACGGACATCGTTTTTGTACACATCGTTTTGTACAAACTTTAAAAAAAGATAACAAAATAAGAATTATTACAAAGGGAGATAATTTGCCGGGATTTGATTTACCATTTGAAAAAGAAAAATATTTGGGCAGAGTGATTACAATCGTTCGTAATGATAAAAATATTGAACTCCACAAAACGAGATATCGTTTAGTTAATAAAATGTTAGGAAAATTATTAACATTACACTGCCTTGTTATGAAAGCAGGACAGCATGTTAAGAATTCTTTTCACATCAAATCAAACATTATTACAAAATTATTTACAAAAACTGCCAAACTGCTCTTTTACTGGTTAAGTAGTTCAGTTGAATATATTTTTCTCAAAGACAGGATTGTTAGAGACAAATGAAACTATGTGACGAAGACAAACTGCTGCTTTATTGTTCAAAGATATTATCGGAGAATTCAAACACAGATGAGCTAACACAATTAATTCAAAAGAAGCTTAATTGGAAAAAAGTTGTTAAAAAAGCGAAACGACATTCAATCGCATCGGCAATGTATTGCATTTTATCAAATCTTCCGAACAACAAGCTTATTCAGGAAAAATATCTATTAGAATTAAAAGAAGATTATTTAGATACATTGGGAAGAAATACCATCGCCTTCAATGAATTAAATGTATTATTAAAAATTTTTAAACAAGCAAATATTGAAGTTGTTCTGCTTAAGGGCGCTGCCCTGTTAGCCTCGGTCTATCCTGACGTAGCTTACCGGTTTATGAGTGATATCGATATATTAGTTCGAGATAGTGATTTATCAAAAGCCAGGGATTGTTTGTTGTCTCACGGCTATACTCAGAATATTTCACCATATAACCTGCAAAAGAAAAAAAGCCACCATTTGCCCCCATTTTGGAACCCGGCAAAAAACATCAGGATTGAAATGCACTGGACGATAAGGATTTCTGACAGTGATTTCAACATAAATATGGCGGAAGTATGGTCCAGGATTCAAAAGACCAAAACCGGAGAAGCTGATACGTTTTTATTATCACCAGAGGATATGATCTTGCACCTAAGTTTTCATCTGTTCTTCAGTAATGTAAACGTAATGATTTTTAGAACGTTGTATGATATCGCGGCGATTTTTCAATACTATGGAGAAACAATTGATGGGAAATTAATAACAAATTGTAGTATTAAGTATGGTCTGGAAACCCCTGTTTATGCTGTACTCTTTTTGCTAAAAACTCAACTTTCAATAAATGTCCCTGCCGAGGTGCTCTCGCAGCTACACGCCAAATCCTCAACCATCCAACTCAATAGGATGAAAGTGTTTCATAAACAAACAGCATTGGAAAATGTTGGGAGGAATATCTATGATACTCGTGGTCTCAAAAGAAAAATTTCTTTTATTTTTTTCTTAATTTTTCCATCACTTAACTATGTAGCTCACAAATATTCACTGCCCGCAAATTCAAAAATTGTATATTTGTATTACTTCATCCGGCCATTTCATCTTCTTTATAAATATATTATTTCTGCTTTAAAAACAATAGGAAAATTTGCAAATTTATTTTATCGAAATATATCAAATCAGAAAATTGAAAAAAGTATAAATAACATTTTTGCAAAAAGATAGAAAAAAAAATAAACTTATTGACTGCGAGCATGTTTAAAAATTATATTATAAGCTGCTTTGAAAAAATATTTAACATCAGTAGTGAAGGGATTTTCCATTTTAAGTTTTAAATACTTTTTTTCTGAAGCGATAATTTCATCAAATGATTTAGGCATATCAACATAATAGGGTGGAATTAAGCCCGGCTTAAATTGAGTGCGTAACTCCTTTAAATCATCGGGATATAAACTAAAATATTGAAAACTCAGCGCTCGAACGCCAATAAGATTAATATCTCCCTGCCAAAAGTTTATAATTTGAGGAAGCTCATCTATCCATAATTTGCGAAACCATTTCCCCCATTCTGTGATACGGAAATCATTATCAAATTTACCATTAGAATTTAATTTATTCTTCTCAAATACAGTATCTTGCATGTACTCTGCATAAGGATACATTGTTCTAAATTTCCGGATATATATAATTTTGCCATGCAAGCCGACCCTCCGTAATTTTATTATAGGACTATATGAGGGGTTTTTATCAATGGAAGGATTTTGTATCCGCTGAGCGATAAAATATAAGCGGTTATCCATTTCGTCCCAGGCTATTATCTCAAAGCCACAAAAGCAGAGTCTGCCTAATATTTCAGTTCTGGAAATTATCCTGTTTTTACCTTTTGTTAAGTAAAAATATAGCCTCCTGATTTTTGGCAGCTTTGGAAAGACTCTTCTATAAATAAAATCAAACGGGTACAATGTTTTCACCATAAATCTTGGGAATTTCCTATTAAGCCATACTTTGTGCGTATCAATAGTGTGAGCCTGACCGATAAAAAATCCTCTATTATGTATTTTTTGATGTGCCATAATGAAATAACGATTAAGATAACGAAAATCATTGATTTTATGTAAATTGATAAATAGATTCGAAGAATGGTTTTCCATGATTTGAATATTGAAAGGATTTGCTGTATTAAGTACTTTGATCATCCTTTGATCGATAGTGCTCAAGTTTATGTTTTTTTTAATGAATCTGTAAAGAGGGGCGTCCTGTTCTAAATAATTTTCTAATGAATAGTCGGATGTTTCCAGGTGTAACAATTTTTTCAAGTTAGTTCCGAGTGTAATTGGCTGAGGTTTTTCCCGTTTAAAAATATCCTTAATTTCCAAATATGAACTTATGTCTCCATTTTGTCCTTTTAAGAGGACATAGAATTTTTTGATAAAAATAGCTAATAATTCAAAAAATAATAATAAAATTATGCTTCCTAATAGCAGAACTCGTGGTGATAAATATAGTCTGAAAGCAAATAATATAACAGCCATCAAAGAAAAATGAATCAGAAAGGATTTGATAAAAGGGGAAATTTTGTAATAAATATTTGCATAATCTCTAAGTTCAAACTTGCGGGTAAATATGCCGGACACAAACCATATTCCACATGTGATTATTATTAATCCTTCAAATTGATCACTTAATTTAAAGGTATTGTGCTTCAAGTAATTTATTAATAAAATCGAGACTGCAAAAGCAAGGAAATCAAAAATTATTCGTCTTATTGAAAAATACCTGCCCTTCTTAATATCCTCTTTTTGTAGTAGAAAAGACTGTTCACTAATTTTTTTTCCAATGGTTATAAAATATATTGAAAAAGCTATTAACTCCAATGTGATATGAAGCGAACAAATTCCAAAGAATTGGATATGAGAAAGATTATAAATCTCAAAAAGAACAAGGATATTTATTGTTAAGAAAAAAACACTGAGCCATGACTTGGCAATGAATATAAGTCCTGTTTTATAGCTTGGATAAGAATTAATTTGAAATTTATCAAAAAAAAATGATACAAACAGCCAAACGGTAAGATACAAAAAAAACAATTTTAATTGAATAATTCCTAAAGATAAAGTTCCGGACTTTATGAAATTCATTAGAAAATTTGAGATCAAAACAATCGATAAATCAATAATAAAAGACCAGAAAGGAAAAAATTTTGACTTTCCCTGTAATAAAAAACCTTTCTCTGAATATTCATCTGTTTCAACACTGTGTGGAAGTTTGGTTTGAAGATGTTGGATATCTATGTTGCGAGTAGTATTATTTAGACTAACATTTTCTGTGGGTGCTTCAGATTCATGTGAATCATTTATAACTATTTTCATAGCAAATCCCGTAAAAATGTATTATTTTGACACAAACAATTAAACTGAATTTTTGAATTTGAATTACAACAAAAGCACAGTTTCTTTTTAAATCATTTAGTCTTTTAATTTTAGCTTCTTTTTTGTTTGCCAATATTACATTTTTGTCATAGCAATTAAATAGACATTATGTTGTCTCAATGTGATGCAATTGTTGCGAATCAGGACATTGTTGTCATGCATTCTATAACAATAGAATTTTTGGTTAGTTTTTATCTGCGATTTCATTATTTGCATTGATTTGATTTTTGCAAATTACTGTTTTAATTTTGTTCTATCAGTATCTTCCTCTATTAATAATTAAATGGTTATTCTGCTGCAATTACCATTCCTATTTTTTAATCGTTTTTATTTGCGATTCATTTTGCATTAGCCATCTTCTTATATAACTGTACGTTATTATCAATTGTTCCATTTTGTTCATAAAGCTATTTATATGAATAGCAAATAATTCTTGAAAATATGTTGCAAACTTACCACTATTAACAATGTTATTGTTGTATTAATGCAACAAACGGGAACAGATAAAAAAAATAGCCCAAACTGAATTTATTAGCTTGAGCTATTTTAAATTAATTAAGTAACTATTCAGGGAAGAAAAAATTGCCACAGAGTCACCGAGTACACAGAGAAAAGATAGTTGTGTAATGAATCATGGTGTCTTGCAAGCTGAAGTTGTTTAATTTTTTTGAATGGAAAATAAAAAAAATAGTATTTTGCTTTCAGCTTACATTATGATAATACCCCTGAACAGTTGTAAAAACCTATTTTTATCTTAACGTTGTATTGTAACACTCTCCATGTATAACCCAATTTTTAGCTGTATTTTTTCTATTTTTGGCTCTGTGCTCTCTGTGGCTCCGTGGCTGAATGGTTACAAGGCTTAAAATTATTATCTATATCAATGCGTGTAATGTTTCTGGGTCAAAAGATATTTCAAACCTGGAGTTTTTTGAATCTGACTGCGGCAAGTGCAGTTCAATCAAAATCACACTTTCTTAGAACGACGCGTTTTTTTCC
Source organism: Candidatus Zhuqueibacterota bacterium (assembly GCA_016783825.1). Taxonomy (GTDB): domain Bacteria; phylum Zhuqueibacterota; class Zhuqueibacteria; order Thermofontimicrobiales; family Thermofontimicrobiaceae; genus Nigeripontimicrobium. Next base: position 7,991 of record JADHVV010000031.1, read on the forward strand.
CCTCTTCTTTTCCGTAATATCCGTAATGATAATAATAATAATAATATGATCCATAGAAACCATCTACATTGATGCCATTCATGACAGCGCCCAATATTCGGTTTGGCATATTTTTTAAAATATCATTACACCTGGAAACTGAATCCCTTTTTGTCTGACCTTCTCTAATTACTAATACGACACCGTCCACTTCTGAACTTAAAACAACTGCATCGGTAACTGCCATGATTGGCGGGCTGTCAAACAGCACGAGATCGAATCTGTCCTTCAAGTCGTTAATACATTTTTTCATTGCTTTTGAACCGAGCAGTTCAGATGGATTCGGCGGAAGGGTGCCGCTTGGCATGACGAATAAATTATCAATATCCGTTTCCATAATTGCTTCTTCAAGAGAAATTCTGCCCACTAAATAATTTGAAATCCCTTTTGATTTATCCAAATCAAAAATTGAATGTATCACCGGTCTTCTCAGATCGGTGTCCACTAACAAAACCTTTGTCCCCATCTGTGCTATTGTAATTGCCAAATTAACAACTGTTGTTGACTTCCCTTCTTTTGGCCCGGGGCTGGAGAAAACAATAGACTTTAATGGCGTGTCTGTTTTTGAATATTGAATGCTTGTCCGCAGGCTGCGATAGGCTTCGGAAACAGGGGATTTGGGCGCCAAATGCGTTATCAACCTGCCGGCGATGGTCCTGGATTCGTTGGTTTTTATTTTTCCATTCAGCGAAGATTTATCACCTTTCCAGACTTTACTATCCCCCTCTTCCAATTTTATGAGTGGAATTGAACCAAGCAGCGAAAGCCCGCGCCGCTCAATATCATCGACTGAACTCACAGTGTTATCAAAATACTCCAATAAAAATGTTATTCCGATACCCAATCCCAATCCAACGATAATACCAAGAATTATATTCATTTTCTTTTTTGGGCTTATAGGCGTGTAATTTGGTTTTGCCGGATCGATGATTCGCACATTCCCTAATTGACCTACTTCTGTAATCCGGGATTCTTCATATTTTTCTTTCATCATTAAGGTAATTTTTTCATCCAATAAAGCTGCTCTTTGAAGCCTGGCTAATTTCAAGCCACGGTCGGGAACCTTCTCTAATTTTGCATTATATTCATCCACAATTTTTTTCAGTGCAGTGGCGCGGGGTAGAAGTGATTGTATCGTTGCTTCCACCTCAATTTTTCGCTGGAGAAGGGTTTCTGATAAAGCAACCGGATCAGCTGTTGCTGTAACCGCTAATTGTTTGACTTCATCTTTATATTTATCGGCTAATACCTTTGCTTGTCTTTCGTAGTTCCGAATCGTAGGATCATCCGGATTGTACACTCCCTTATCCATCAGTTGCGCACTATAGGTTGCTTTTTTGGTCTCAAGTTCTGCCATCTGTTTACTTAACTCTGCTAAAAATGGCGCACTAAGAATATTCTCCATGTTAATATTCTGTTTATTCTTATCCAACTGCTCATCAATATAAGAAAGACGCTCTTTATTTGAATTCAATTCCAGATTAGCGCCGTGGTAAAGGGACTCGAATTCAGCGCTCTTACTCACCAGTTCATTAATCTCTTCAGGCAGCGCGACCACCTTTTCTCTTTCTTTATATTCCTTTAGCGCCTGTTCTGATGTGTCCAACTGGGCTTGAAATTGTGTAAGTTGACTTTTGAGGAAGTCTTTCACCCTACTTACTTCTTCCTGGCTCTCAAGCTGGTTCTGTTCTTTATAAACTACGGCAACAGTATTTGCCAGGTATGCGGCTTCGACAGGAGATGTGGCAGTCATGCTTATTGCAATCATATCAGTGTTACGCGTTGGTTCGACACGCATGCTGCCTTTTATTACATTTACGAAACCATCGAATTTTTTATTTCGTATATTACCACCCAAAGTTACGTAACCTGTATTTTCTGTGCTTCTTTCTCCAAAGATTGAGACAAAAACTTTTTTCATTTTTTTCTTGATTCCCATTCCCCCTTTCTTCCCATTTTTTCCATTACCGATAATTGCCAATTTATCAGCATATTCTGAGGCAAATAACTTTCTGACTACGTATTCAGCCATGGTACGGCTTTGCAAAATCTCAACCTGGTTATTTATTTTCGTTTCCCGCTGCATATAATTGGTCACATTAAACAATGTTTTCTGGACGCCACCTTCATCTTTTACCATTACTTTAACCGTTGACTGAAAGATTGGTATTGCGTTAAATGTATAATAAACGACAAAAGCAAAAACGGTTACAAAAGAAATAAGGATAATCCATCTGCCGCGATAAAGTATTCGAAGATAATCATAGAGGTCAAATTGTTTTTCGTTTTGCTGATTCATTAATTGATCCATAAATCTTCCCTTTATCTATTAAATTTTTGTAGCTCTAAATTTCTCAGACTAAATTGTGGTCTTAGTTTTTGTAATATTATATTGAAGGAATTACAAAAATGTTACAAATATAATGCCACAATCAATAATTGTTAACAATTTTCTTTTTATTTTAATTTATTACGACTGAACATGAAATTACTTTTCATTAACAGAAAACAATCAACCTGGTACACATAAAAAGTAACCGATCACAGAGTTAAAATTTAAAGTACAAATTAGCCCACAGAAATAGAACACGTCACAGAAAAAATATTTTTTTTCTGTGGGAGTTCGTTTCTGTGGGAGAAAATTTCTAATGATTTATATCCTGTGATCGGACACCAGAACAATCACGTAACTCCATAAAACATCATTAATTAGCACTATTTTTGCTTCAATTAGATAATAATTCCCAGCTTGCTAAAGCGCAGGTTTTAATAGTTTAGAGCAAAGGCTGGGGTGTTACATCTGGCAGTGCCATTGTCCACCTACTTATGCATTAATTTATCCATACTATAAGATTTAATTGTTAATTAGTATTTGTCCGAAATTTGATAAATATATTATTTTTAATAGATTAATAGTGATTTGTACTTGTAATTATCGAACTCACCCCCCGGCCCGCTCTCTTAAAAAGAGAGGGGGAGTAACATTCTAAATTATAAATAGTTAACTATTTAAAAATCAATCTCCCCCTTCTCTTTTTAAGAGAAGGGGGCCGGGGGATGAGTTAAATAAGAACAATTTATAACACCATTAACTTATTATAATTCAAATAATTACTAAGCGCTCGGACAGATTCTGATTAACAATAAGTTACGCAATCATTATAGTATGGAAATATAAATTTAACAGCATGGCAAAATATATTTAAAAATAAGCTAAATGTAACACCCCAGGCAAAGGCTGAGGCGAAGGAAAAAAAGATTATGACACTCTTTATTATTAAATTAAAAGTAACTGTTCAGCTATTCGTTGTGTTAATGTCATTCTGAACGAGGGAGGGGGCTGGTGTTGTTGGGAAGTGAAGAATCTCGTTTTATCTTAAGAAAAGTGTGAACATTGGGGAGATTCTTCGGTCGCAAGCTCCCTCAGAATGACTTTTGTAACCACGCTGAATAGTTACAATTAAAATTTGCTAACTCCTTTAAACTATAACCTTTCTTAGCCTCAGCCTTTGCCTTAGCCTTTTTCAGTGAATTTAGAATATATTTATCTGTCCAAAAAAATTTGTAAAAAAAATAAAGATTGAGCTAATAACAGATTAACGCATATCTATTACTTCCAATGTATCAGGAACTTCAAATTTAAAGAATTTGGCGCTGATTGGGGTATTCGCTTTAAAGTTTGTGAGAAAATAAGTATTTGCATTTTCATTTAAGTCAACCTGTTCAATTTTTAGCAAAATCATTTTTTTTGTCTCAATCCATAATTTAATTTGTTTTATAAACAAATCGTCCTCTTTAGAACTCAATTCAATAAAAAAACAATCTTTGTTATTTACTTTTTCATTTTTAACATATATGGATTCATATTGATCGGAAAAATTTAACAAAATATCACGAGGCAAATTTATATCTTCAGCATTTGCTACTTTGTCGATGATCACCTGTTTATTTATTTTTGAATAAGTCCAAATAGTTTCCCCATCTGATAAAATTGTTTGATCTTCAGTTATTATCTTGAATTTTTCTTTTCCTTGCAGCCAGATCGTGCCTTTTTGTTCACTGATATTTCCTGTTAATTTCCAATTGAATGTTTGTAAAAAATCTACTTTTATATTTTTACTTTCTTCATATTTTTTCAATACATCCCTAATGATCGACTTAGCTTTGTCATCGGCATGAGCAACGAACAGGTTTGCCATTAAGATTATTGATAAAATTAGTCCGACAAAAAAAATGTTACTTTGATTCATTATTACCTCACTGATTTTTTTTAAATTTGGAAACAAAACTTTAGCGTAATTAGTGCCTGAACGAAAAGCCTTAATTTTAGTGATGTTCTGTCATTGCGAGGAGCGAAGCGACGAAGCAATCACGTTAATAAGTGCTTAATATTCAGGAGATTGCTTCGCTCCTTCGTCGCTCGCAATGACAGGTGCTTTTTTAAATTTCGCTAGTTTTCGTTCAAGCACGCCTTAAAACAACCCCGTTGCAATTAGCTCTTCCTCATCTATTAAAACCTCGCGAGCCTTGCTGCCATCAAAAGGGCCCACATACCCGGCATCTTCCAATTGATCCATCAGGCGACCGGCCCTGGCATAACCGATTTTCAACCGCCGCTGCAATAATGAAACGGAACCTTGTTGGTGACGAACAACTAATTTCAATGCTTCATTAAAAAGGTCGTCTTGTTCTTCTGTTGCGTATCGATTGGAATTTCCAGGGATGTCATCATTCTCTGTGGGTAACATGAACTTCGGATCCTGTATCGGTTGCTGGCGAACATGTTGAATAATTCTTTTGACTTCATCGTGTGAAATAAAAGCGCCATGGATTCTAACTGCTTCCGGACTGCTTGGAGGAAGAAATATCATATCGCCTTTGCCCAGGAGTTTTTCAGCGCCATTCTGGTCTAATATTGTGCGAGAGTCAGTTTTTGAAGCTACTTGAAATGCCATTCGCGCCGGAAAATTTGCTTTTATAACACCGGTAATAACATCAACCGAAGGTCGCTGGGTGGCAACAATCAGGTGGATGCCAACAGCCCTGGACATTTGTGTTAACCTGGCAATTGGTTCTTCCACATCGCGCGCTGCTGTTAACATCAGATCAGCGAGTTCATCAATGATGAGTACGATATAATGCAGCGGCTTTAAGTCATTATTCTCCTCGCTAACCCGGGCTTCTGATTTTACCCATTTGTTGTAATCATCAATATTTCTGACGCCCGCTTTTGCTAATAATTCATACCGCCGCTCCATTTCTAATTCCAAACTGCGAAGAATGGAAACAGCATTTGCCGGATTTGTTACGACTTCTTCGGGAAGATCATTTCTAAACGCAAGATGATGATGTTTCAAAGCTGAATAAACATTGAGTTCAAGACGTTTCGGGTCTATCATCACTAACTGCACCTGGTCTGGATTGGCTTTATAAAGTATACTGGCGATTATCGTGTTTAAACAAACACTCTTTCCGGAACCGGTTGACCCAGCAACTAACAGATGCGGCATACTGGCTAAATCACCAACATAAATTTCTCCGTCGATTGTTTTTCCCAGGGCTAATGAAAGAGGTGATTTGCTTTTTTTGAAACGGGCTGAATCGATTACAGGTTTTAACAACACAACCGAAGATTTCCGATTGGGAATTTCAATGCCGATTGCAGCTTTGCCAGGGATGGGCGCCACAACACGAATTCTTTTTGCCCGCATTACTAACGCCAAATCATCAGAAAGACTGGTAAAACGGCTGATTTTTATTCCTGGCGCCGGTTCAATTTCAAACCTGGTAATTACCGGGCCCGGATTTATTTCGATAACTTTCCCTTGAATCCCAAACTCTGCTAATCGTTCTTCAAGCGTTTTTGCACTGCTCATCAATTCATCCCAGGAAACCTCATCTTCCACTTCCCCAGGAGAATCTAAAATTGCCGGATCAGGATAAACATATTTTTTTGAAACGCGTGATTTGGGAAGTTTGTCAAATTCATTATCAGGAGAAGACGTTTGTTGATTTTTTCCATTTATCCAATCAGTCGAATCATATCCTTGTTCGTCCGGATATGGCTCTTTTAAAGTTGTAATTTCCGGTTCTGTTTGTGGCAGTTTGATAGCAGGAAAATCTTTTTTCTTCTCTTTTTTCTCCTTTGCCGGGAAGAGCAACGATTTTAAAGATGGTAAAGGATGATTCGGTTTGAAATCACGACGATCATATTTTCGAAATATAAAAGCAACAGCAATTGTTCCCCAGCGCATTAACTTCCCTTTTATCTTTCCGAATTTAACATCGATTGCTAACAACAAAGTTGCTAAAACAATGGTTGGGAAAAAAATGATAGAGCCGGCAGTACCAACTAATTTAAAAATATGTTTTCCAAAAAATCCACCAACAGCACCCCATCTCTCATCTAAAAATTTTATGGGGATCACTTCTTCTAATCCGCTTGTTAAAGCTGTATTTTTAATTATTTCGATTAGCGCAATGCCGATGGAAGTGTACAAACTTAATAGCAGTGCATAGCCTGTTATTTTTTTTAGTGAAACAATTTTATTAGATAAAGTAATATTTATTCCCCATAAAAAAACCAACAGGGGAAAAATAAAACAAGCATAACCAATCGTATTTTCAAAAAGAGCTCGGGAAATCCAGCCTCCAACAAAGCCCATGGTATGGTTACTTACCTCAATGATTTCCACCGGAGCTGGGTTCATGATAAAAAAAAGAAGGCTCAGGAAAATAAAAACCCCCAGCGAAACAAGCAAAATACCAATAATTCTAATCTTCTTTTTGGCGCTCATTCATGAATCCTTAAAAAAAATGTACAAACGCTATAGTTATTGTCAAAATAATTGGTTTGATTTTGTTTTTAATAATTTTGACTTAAATTATTTTGACTTTTTAATAATAGCAGAATAATAAGTGAAACAAAATGTTGTTAGAAGTTGGAATAAAATTAGCAGAATTATTGATAGCAGCCTGTCCGCTTTCTTTTTGGCGGAAATAATAAGAAATAGAGAGTATAATAATTCTGCTATAAATCATTCTGCGAAAAAATCTTCATAACTATTATAACATAAAATTTTCTTGCCATCTATTATTGAGAGGATACTACAATTACTTAAAATAATAATTTTTTTTACAAAATCCAATAAAAATTATAAATATTTTTAGCTGGGTTTAGTAATAGCGATTCATGTTTCAATTTGGTATATCTGCAAAAAAAATATCCCCCCGAAAAGATCAGAATTTCGGGAGGATTTTAAAAATGTGGATCTTTTTTCTTTTAATCTTGTCATTTCAATAATTTCTTTTATAGAACGGGGGCTTAACTATGGTAGCAGGAAACTTTCTATCGCGAATATCGATTGTTAATTGAGTTCCAATTTTGGTTTTATTTATAAGTACATAGCCCAAGCCAATTGGCTTATTTAATATTGGTGAATACATGCCGCTTGTTACATATCCAATTTCTTCGCCTTCTGCCATAATTTTGTATCCATGCCTCGGGATTGCTTTCCCAGCCAATTCAAAACAGATCAGTCTTCTGGACAGCCCTTCTTCCTTTACTTTCCTTAAAACATCACTTCCGATAAAATCACCATCTTTGTTCAGTTTGGTGATCCAGCCGAGACCGGCTTCTAATGGATTTGTTGTTTTATCTATGTCATTTCCATACAAACAATATTTAACTTCCAAGCGCAACGTATCTCTTGCACCCAATCCAATCGGCTCGATCTCAAATTCTTTTCCTGCTTCCATTATCGCTTGCCAGGTTTGTTTTGCATGTTTGTTTTCGATCATAACTTCAAAGCCATCTTCGCCTGTATAACCTGTACGGGCAATCATTGCCGGAATACCCGCAACTTTCCCTTCAGTCAGCCAGTATGTTTCAAGTTGCGAAAGATTGGAATCTGTTAATTTTTGCAGCGTTGCTTCTGCTTTTCTCCCCTGAACAGCTAGCAACGAAAATTCATCACTGCGGTTCTTTAACTCAACCCCATCGATCAAATGGTCTTTTAGCCATAGAAAATCTTTTTCGAGATTAGAAGCATTAACGATTAGTATAATTTTATCTTGAAATCGATAAACGAGCAGATCATCTACAATTCCACCATCTTCATAGCATAATGCCGAATATTGCACCTGGTTTACTGCCAAATTTTTAACATCATTTATAGTCATGTATTGAAGGAATTCTTCAGCTTTTGCCCCCGATATTTCAAATTCGCCCATGTGCGAAACATCAAAAATTCCTACTGAAGACCGAACTCTTTTATGCTCGTCGTTGATTCCTTTGTATTGAATAGGCATGTAATAGCCGGCAAATTCAACTAATTTCGCACCCGCTTTTTTGTGAATATCATAAAGAGCCGTTTTTTTGACTATGTTTTTCAAAGATCTTCCTTTCGCCACGGTTTCAATGAATATTTTAGATTTATTTTTTTGCTGAAAGATACTGGTTGCTTGCTACTGGCTCCTGAATTCTTGGTGCTGGATCCCCCCTTTTTCAGCAGCCAGTATCTAAAATCAAGTATCCAGCAACCAGGAACAAGCATCCAGTAACCAGCATCAAGACACTAAATCGCTTTCACCGCCTGTTCAATTCTATCGAGCGCTTTTTCGATATTTTTTACAGAGTTGGCATAGGAAAACCTGAGATAACCATCGCCATATTTCCCAAAGGCTGTTCCTGATAACGCTGCAACGCCATATTTTTCCAGCAGAAAATTGGAAAATTCTTTGCCGTCCATGCCAAGTTCTTTCACATTGGGAAAAACATAAAAAGCGCCATGGGGACGTAAGCAGCTAATGCCCTCGATCCGGTTTAAGCCGTCAACGATCACATCGCGGCGTTTTTTAAATTCAGAAACCATGTGAACAACATCATCCTGCTGCCCGGTGATAGCCTCCATTGCACCGTATTGTGCAAAAGTACAGGTGCATGAATTGCTGTTAATTTGTAACTGGGTCACCTTCTCCGCCAGGTCTTGAGGCATTGCACCGTAACCCAAACGCCAGCCGGTCATAGCGTATGTTTTTGAAAATCCATCAAGAATTATCGTGCGTTCCTGCATTCCGGGAATTGCAGCAATGGTTTGATGTTCGCCCTCATAAATAATATTGATATAAATTTCATCCGACAGAATGTAAATATCTTTTTCCAAAGCAACTTTAGCCACTACTTCCAGGTCTTCTTTTGTCAGAATCCCACCTGTGGGGTTTTGTGGGCTGTTCAGAATAATCAACTTTGTTTTATCCGTAATCAAGGATAACAATTCTTCAACATCGAATCTAAATTCTTTTTCTTCCCGCAATTGATAGGGTACTGACTTGGCACCGACAAAATCAATCACTGATTCATAAATGGGGAATCCTGGATTGGGGTACATGACTTCATCGCTCTCGTTTACCAAAGCCAGGATTGTGAAAAACATGATCGGTTTTCCACCTGGGGTAACCACAACCTGGTTGGGTTCAATTTTTATATTGCGGCGCTTGCTCATATCTTCAGCTAATATTTTTCTTAATGCGGGCACACCGGCTGCGGGACTGTAATGGGTTTGGCTGCTTTGCATTGCCTTAATGGTTGCGTCGATTACGTTTCGAGGCGTATCAAAATCAGGCTCACCAATTTCCAGATGGATGATTTCCTTTCCCTGGGCTTCCAGGGCTTTTGCTTTTGCTAATACTTCAAAGGCTGTCTCGGTGCCTAACCTGGACATTCTTTCTGCTAATTTTATCATAGTTACCCCTTTTGTTCTAAATTATTTTTAATAATAATATTATGATTTTTTGTGAAATTATAATTTATAATAAGGAAAAAATACAAAAAATCATATTTTTATTTTAAAAAAGATAACAAAAATATTTCTCTTTGTCAAGATTTTTCTCTGTTTCTTTCTTGCAAAAAGCAACCAGCTATTTTCTAACGTATGTATTAGTTCTACTTTGTCACATTACCACTATTCGTTTGTCATTCCAGTTGAAGCGAAGCGGAATACCGGAATCTCGTTAGAATTTACCAGGAGATTCCGGCAAAAAAACGTACCGGAATGACAACTCTTGGGTAGTTTATCTAATCTGACAAAGTAGACTTAGAATGTCAAAATAAAAAACCAGTACTGTTAAGTACTGGTTTTAAATGAAAAAATATTTCTTACTGGCTTAATCTTCCAATATCATTCACAATAACAAATAACATAAATGCAATGAGGATGACCATTCCGACTTGCTGAATGACAAGTTTTGCCTTGGTTGGCAAAGGTCGCCGGATAATTCCTTCAACTAATAAAAATACAATGTGCCCGCCATCTAAAACCGGGATTGGCAATAGATTTAACAAGCCAAGGTTCAAACTTAAAAATGCGATGAAAGCGATAAAATTTGATTCCCCTTCACGGGCGCTATCTTTTGCCAATTTGGCGATCATAATTGGCCCTCCAAAAGCATCTTTGAAGGATTGTTCACCCTTAAAAACTAATTTAACATAGTGATATGTTAATTGTGTGATCTGCACGCAGTAATTAAAACCATGCTCTATCGATGCAAAAAAACCTAACTGCTTTTCCTGCATGGCAAAAGAGATACCAATCAATCCGATCTCTTTACCCTGTATTTTTTCTTTATGGGGAGTAATGGTCGAAGCAAATTTTTCCTGTCCACGAATCCACTCGACTAACAGAGCCGAATCCGGACGCGAATGAATAACATCTGTTAATTCATGCCAGGTTTTAATGGGGATTCCATTTATTGCTACGATCTTATCATTCACCTGCATTCCTGCCCTCATCGCAGGATAATCCTGGTTCATACTCCCAACAACTGCAGGAAGAGAACGGCTTAGGCTGTCTATTAGCAGTGCTGAAAACCCGGTTGTATTAACGTCAGAATTCCGCTCATAAGTAATCTCAAGATATTCTGTCTCAGTTCGAATAGCATCAACATCTCCCCAGGTTTTTACGGACTGATCATTGATTGACAGAATAATGTCGCCATTTTGTAAGCCGGTTTGATTCTTTATTTGTTCAGAACTTATTTTTCCGACCACAACTCCGAGAGACTCTTTTAATCCGGTTATGTAGGTAACACCGGCGAACAATAAAACTGCCAATATCAAATTCATCAAGGGGCCGGCAAAAATAACAAGAAATCGCTGCCATACCGGTTTGGACATAAATTCCCATGGTTCACCCTTAATTGATTCTGCATCCATGCTTTCATCAATCATTCCGGACATTTTTACGTAACCGCCCAGGGGGATCCATGAAATACAATAGTCAGTATCACCATATTTTTTCCCGAACATACGCGGCGGAAATCCCAAAGAAAACCGCTCCACACGAATGCCCACAAATTTAGCCAGCATAAAATGACCAAATTCATGAATAAATACTAAAATACCTAAACTTATAATCAATCTAAAAATTGCTTCTAACATAATTTCTCCAATATCAAACCAAAATTTTGTTACTGTTCAGCTATTTGTTGTATGAAAGTCATTCTGAACGAGAGAGGGGGATGGTGATGTTGGGAAGTGAAGAATCTCGTATTATTTTAAAAATAGCGTAGATATTGGGGAGATTCCTGTATAGTTACATTTAAAAAATAAGGAAATACAGACTATGCTTCGGTCGCAAGCTCCCTCAGAATGACATTTATAACCACACTGAATAGTTACATTTTTTTATTCATCTGTTTAATTTGAAAAATAATTAGTGACAAAATGATTTAGTCGTTTAATTATTTTCTCACCAATTATTTTGTTGTATTTTTTTATCATTTATAAATCGTTCGTATTTGAATTTTTGAAATAGAATTTTAAATCAAAACGATACTTGCAGAATTTCCTCTTTTCTTACCGCTTCATTCACAAAGTTGCGCGCCCACACATCGGCTGCAATTATTTCATCAATTGTTGGATTCTGTATTTCCCGATGTTTTTCCAATGTTTGTTCAACAAATTTTGTAATGGAAGGAAACCTGATTTTTTTATTCAGAAAATAGAACACAGCAACTTCATTAGCAGCGTTAAGCACTGCTGGCGCGGTTCCTCCTTTTTTAATTGATTCATAAGCTAAAACACAGGCAGGAAATTTTTTATAATCGGGTTTATCAAAAGTTAATTTTTTTAATGTATCAAAATTTAACCGCTCGGTTTGTAAATAATGTCTATTGGGATATGTCAGCGCATACTGAATTGGCACTTTCATGTCCGGCGCTCCCAATTGCGCTTTGAGCGATCCATCAATAAATTCAACAAAGGAGTGGATGATTGACTGTTGATGCACCACAACTTCTATTTGAGAAATTGGGATATGAAACAACCAGTGCGCTTCAATAACCTCGAGCCCTTTATTCATCATTGTAGCTGAATCGATTGTAATTTTTTTTCCCATCTCCCAGTTGGGGTGATCCAGCGCCTGCTCTACAGTTACATCCTTCAACTCATTTATGGAAAAATCATAAAATGGACCACCGGAAGCGGTTAGCAGCAACCGGCTGATGGTTTTTGCATTTTCTCCCTGTAAACATTGAAAGATCGCGCTATGTTCGCTGTCAACAGGTAAAATCTTTACACCTTTTTGCTTTGCAAATGATGTAATAATTTCACCTGCCATCACAAGTGTTTCTTTATTAGCCAGGGCGATATCGATGTTTTTTTCAATCGCATCTAAAGTAGGCAAAAGACCGGCTGAACCGACCAAAGCGTTCAGTAATACATCCACATCTGTTCGGGAAGCGAGCTCCCGTAAACCATCTTTCCCGGTTACCACATCTATTTCAAGCTGTTTCAGTTTTTCAAACAATTCAATGGGGAAATCATTTCCTGTGATACAAACCATTTTTGGTTTGAATATCAAACATTGCTGATAAAGCAACTCCACCCGTTGATGGGTGGAAAGTCCAATCACTTCAAATTCGTCGCGATTTCCTTCTACAACTTCAAGCGCATTTCTGCCAATAGAGCCAGTTGAGCCAAGTATCGTTATCCGTTTCATTTCAGTTTGCAGAACTCCGGTAAATATTTTACTAACGAGGAGATATATTAATTGTCAATTGTCAATTGAGAATTGACAATTGACAATTAAAAAAACGCGTGAGCAAGAAATTACAATACGTCTGTAATTACTACAAAAGATTGTCAATGTACACGCCTAAATCTATGTTTATTTTCAATTATCGAAAACTCACACCAAGTCCTGCATTAAATCCTTGCACATCACCAAAATTATAATCAGCATGGATAAAAAGCAGAGGGAATGGTTTGATTTTAAGTCCCAGGTTGTATCTCATATTTTGTTTTGTGTAATCTTTTGTAACGTTGCCAATGGGATCGGGAAGCGTCAAATCTACTTCAAGTTTATTATAATCGATACCAACACCGCCATAAATTTCAATAAAAGCAAAATCTTTACTGGCAAGCAGTGCACCGCTAAAACTGCTGACTTTACCAAAATCAAATTCATCAGGTACAGAAAGATAATGGTATGCAGCAGTTATGGCAACGCGCGGTAGTAACATATTTTGAATGATGCCATATTTTAGCCCGACACCGATAAGAGTAATATTTCCTTGTTTTTCACCTTCGCCCATGGGATAAGTAAAAAACCGTCCTGTTGCTTCCAGGTTTCCGGGCAAGCCGACACTTGCTTGCAAAAGCGGGAGCGGCATAAACGAAACATCTCTAAAAATACCACCATCATACTGATATTCCGTATTTTCTGGAAATGGCAGATCTGGTTTTTGGTCATCCTTTACTACCATAGTAACGAGTCGAACACCAATATCAAAACCACCCAGTCCATGAATATCAGCTGTGTGGTATAATCCACCTCCGGTATAAAATCCAAAAAGATCCAGCAAAGGATCAATAACTTCATCCAAATTTGTAGTTGCTTGAGTAGTTGCCTGCTCTTGTGGCATTGCTGAATAATCTGGTGGCAGAACCATATTTTCGAGATTCATATCCTGGCTGAATACTACAGCATTGAATGAAAGAACTAACAAACTTGCAAGTAAAAAAGAACCTAATTTAACTTTCATGATTGTTTCCTCCAATTAGTTGATATTTTTCAATTATTTTGTTTACCTCATTTACTACCTGAGGTGTTAATTGTTTTTCTATTAATTGTATGGTGAAACTTTTTTGTATGCCAAATTTTAAACTTTCAATCAACTTGTTTTGATCCACTATTTGATTCAAAATTTGAGAAATAGAAATTGTTTTTTTTTCTAATTCACCTTTGAAACGTTTTTTTGATAATTCATTGGAAAAATTAATATAATCAGCCAATTTTAAGTGATTGGTTCCTGTTAGAATGGAGCCATGCTGCAAGATAGAATTTTCGTATCTTCTCTGCGCGCTGCCCACCAATTTTTTATTCTCAAATACTATTTCATACTCTGCTGATGAAGCAAAACAAGGGACATCGTTTTTGTACGCACCGTTTTTATTATTGTTTGTCAGACGTTTTTTTAGTTGCGCATTTATGCCAAACGAACAGAGCCCAAATAATAATGCTTTGCTAATGAGATTATATGTCGTTAAAATATCTGTGGAATAAAATTTTGATTCTTTCGGAATTATTACACAATACGTAATTTCTTCGGCATGAAAAACAGCCCTGCCTCCTGTGGGGCGACGGACAACATCTATCCCATCCTGCTGGCATTTGCGCAAGTTCAGGTCTTTCAGGTTTTGACCATAGCCCAATGAAATTGCATAAGGCTGCCAGCCATAGATCCGGAAGACGGGAATTTTTTCTTTCGGCACAACCTGGGTTGCCAATACTTCATCGATTGCCATATTTTTGGCGCCCTGGCTCAACCCGGTGTTTAGAAACCACCACTTATTCACATTGTATAATTATTTTTAAAGTTATTTTATTATTCCCCGTTCAGATGATTCTATAAAATCAACAATCAACTGAACTTCAGGAATTAATGTTTCTTCGTTTTTTAATTTTGCAACTGCCTGGCTAACATTGAGCCCGGAGCGGTAAATAATTTTATATGCTTTACGGATTTCATTCAAGACATCTGAAGAAAAACCTTTTCTCGTTAATCCCACCCGGTTGATGCCCGCATATTGAATCGGCTCACCGGCTGCTAATATATAAGGAGGCACATCTTTATTTACCCGCAAACCGCCTCCAATAAACGCATGGCTGCCAATCCTGACAAACTGGTGAATAGGAGACATTCCCCCAATCGCTGCAAATGATTCGATTGTAACATGTCCCCCCATATTTATAGCATTGGCGAGAATAACATTGTCCCCGATGATGCAGTCATGCGCCACATGCACGTAAGCCATCAACAAACATCTGCTGCCAATTACAGTTTTAAAACGATGGCTTGAACCACGGTTCAATGTACAGAATTCCCGGACTGTTGTTTCATCTCCGATTTCTAATGTTGTCTTTTCACCGGCATATTTTAAGTCCTGGGGATCAGTACCAACAACCGCTCCCTTAAAAACGCGGCACTTTTTTCCCAGCCGGGTTCCTGAGTGAATAAAAGCGTGGGAGGCAATTTCAGTGTTTTCTCCAATGAAAACATCATCTTCGATAACAGTGTAAGGACCTACTGTTACACCTTCTCCTAACTCAGCTTTTGTTTCTACAATTGCAGTTGAATGAATATTTGTCAAAAATATCCTCCTTATTTACTTAAAATGTTTTCCATTCCTCCGGATCTATCTCTAGCTGTTTCAATATAGCTTTTAATGTTCCCTCTTTCAAATCTTTGTTTCCCCAATCTGGTATCACCGTTCCTTTTCCTGAAGCAGGATTTATCCATTTCCTATGAGAACCTTTTCCCTTACGTTTAATTTCCTGGCAACCAAGGGTTTTAATCTTTTAGCAAATTCTATGTATTTCATGCTTCAGCAGGTATGAGTGATTCAAACCAAACAGGAGCTTCGGATTTCTCCACAAGTTCGCCGGGTACCTGTTTACCCATATCCTCATACAACTCAATAACAGCAGTGATAGCATCCGAAACAACCACCTGTAAATCTTTAAGATCATCAACTTCCGTTATTAACTCAGGTAGAACAGGACTGGTTACTGTCCATCCACCTCTTTTTGAGGTTCGAGAACTAATGGCATTTTAAATAATTTCGTCAATACTTGTACTCCATATTATTCCTGTCAAGTAAGGTAATAAGGTTAAGATGTTTTTAGATTTTGTTTGTTACTAAGGTTTTAAAAATAAGGTTATTCAAGGGTAAATATTAAAATTGCAAATATTTTATTTCAGATACAGGTGAACTATTACAAAAATAGTTTGTGATATTACACTATTTCCTAATCACCACATTACCCAGTTACCTAATTACCCAACTACCTCTCCACCACAGCAGCGGATAATTCTGCTTCAACGACAAGTTCGTCGCCCACATATCCTTTACCCGCCATTTTACATATTGAACGGCGATAGCGAACCATCTCCAATTCAAAACGAATTTGATCGCCAGGGACAACAGGTTTTCTAAATTTAACTTTATCAATACCGGTAAAAAAGACTAACTTATTGGATGTATCCTGGTCTGCATCAAGCATTAGAATTCCACCAACTTGCGCCATAGCTTCAATTTGTAAAACTCCGGGCATAACCGGCGCACCGGGAAAATGACCAATAAAAAAATGCTCATTAAAAGTAACGTTTTTAATTCCAACCACACGCTCTTTGGGCACAAAGTCAATAATTTTATCAACAAGCAAAAAAGGATACCTGTGGGGAAGAATTTTATGAATGGCATTAATATCCAGCACAACTCCTTTGCCGGCAGCATGTTGTTGGTATTTTGATACAATTTTTTTCTTTTCAAATTCTTTGCGAAGCATTTTTACTAATTCAACATTAGCTGCATGACCCGATCTTGCCGCCATGATGTGACCGATCAATGGCGCGCCCAGCAGCGCTAAATCACCAATTAAGTCCAATGCCTTATGCCGAACAGGTTCATTATCAAACCGTAATTCTTTCCCATCTAAAATTCCGTTCGCTCCCAGAATTGTTTTATCGGGAATATTAAACAACTTCTTTAAGCGACCAAACTCACTCTTATCAATCTTACGATCTAAAATTACAATCGCATTCTCTACATTTCCCCCCTTAATCAAACCCTGTTCCTTCAATGCTTCCACTTCATGAAGAAAACAAAATGTTCTCGTCGGGGCAAATTCGGAAACGAATTCATCTTCCAAAGAATACAAAGAAGTGTATTGTGTGCCCAATGCTGGGTTTTGATAATCCACCATAAATGTAATGCGAAATTGATCTGATGGCACAACAACGATATCCACCTTTCGATCTTCATCATGGTAAGAAATTGTTTTCTCAATGACAATATAGTCCTTTGGAGAAGTTTGCTCCTCAAATCCTGCCTGTTGCAAAATTTCCACAAATGGCATGGCGCTGCCATCGCCTACCGGTGGTTCGTTACCAGTCAACTCGACTAAAATATTGTCAATTTCCAAACCGGCTATGGCGGCTAATACATGTTCAACCGTATGAATAACAGTACCGTTCTGGTTAATCGTTGTACCGCGTGAAATATCGGATACATGGTCAATATCCGCAATTATTTCAGGGCTGTCTTCAACGTCTGTGCGTTTAAATCGTATTCCTGAATTTTCAGGCGCCGGTTTAAAAGTAAGAATCGTCTCATTGCCAGTGTGAAGTCCTACCCCGGAAATTGAGACGGGTTGTTTAATTGTTCTTTGTAGCTTTAGCATGAAATTTCCTCTATTAATAGCTTGTATTATTTCTTTTCAAAAGCAGCCAATTTTGACTCCAACTCGGAAATACGTTTGAGCAGACCAGGCAATCTTCTCAACGCAGCTTCTTGTCTCTTTGCCTGCATGATTGGTCTTGCCGGGTACCCGAAAACCACTGAATCAGGCGGGAAATATTTTGAAACGCCTGATTGAGCTGCTACAGTAACGCGATCCCCAACTTCAATATGTCCGGTAAAGCCTACCTGACCGCCAATCATCATATTTCTGCCAAGTTTTGTACTGCCGGATATGCCGGTCTGTGCAGCGATAACCGTATTTTCCCCGATTTCAACGTTGTGGGCAACCTGGATGAGGTTATCTAATTTAACACCTTTTCTGATTATTGTGGCGCCTAAAGTGGCGCGATCAATAGAACAGTTGGAGCCAATTTCAACATCATCTTCGATGATAACAATACCAACCTGCGGAATTTTATGATAGGTTTCACCTTCACGCGCAAATCCAAAACCATCAGAACCAACAACCACCCCGCTGTGGAGAATCACCTTGCTGCCGACTTTGACCCGCTCTCGCAATACAACATTTGCGTGGAGTACTGTGTTGCTCCCAACAACAACATCCACCCCGATAACTACACCAGGGTAAATAGTTGAGTTTTCTCCGATTCGACTGCTTTTCCCAATCACAACGCCAGCGCCAATACGGGTATTGGCACCGATTGTTGCTGTTTCATGAATAACAGCTGACGGATGGATGCCTTCTTCAAGCGTCTCTATTGGCGGATTAAAATATCTCAACAATTTGAGAAATGAAAAATAGGCATTTTTTGTACGCACAACCGGGATTGAAACCTGTGGAAAATCTTCACCAACAAGCACAGCAGATGCTTTGGTTGAGTCAATGAATTTTACATATTTTGGATTCGATATAAATGTTATTTGCCCGGGCAAAGCATCTTCAATTTTTCCCACACCGGTTATAATAACGGATCCATCCCCGACTACTTCTCCATTGACCAATTCAGCGATTTCAGTTAAAGTCAGTTCCATAATTAATTTTTCTTAACGGTTTCACCTTTGTTTAGCTCTTCCATGATTTTATCTGTCAGGTCAGTAACGACTTTACTAACATGAAGGATATTACCTGCAGCCGTATCCAATATAAGATCATACTTTTCATCTTCGCCAATCTCTTTAATAACAGCGTTAATTTTGTCATAAACCGGCTGCAATAATTCACTTTGCTTTTTGAAAATTTCCCCTGTTTGAGGATCATATTTCTCCCGCTGGAAATTTTGTAATTTCATCACCAGGTTTTGAATTTCCTGTTCTTTTTCACGCTTTTTAGCGTCGCTTAAAAGCAGGCTTTGAGATTGGTATTGTTCCTGAAGCGTTTGCAAAGTTTGCTGCATCTCACGACCTTCAGCTTGATATTGACGATCGATCTCTTCGATATTTTTGTTTACATCAACCGCATCTT
This sequence comes from Candidatus Zhuqueibacterota bacterium, assembly GCA_016783825.1. Taxonomy (GTDB): domain Bacteria; phylum Zhuqueibacterota; class Zhuqueibacteria; order Thermofontimicrobiales; family Thermofontimicrobiaceae; genus Nigeripontimicrobium. The sequence continues at coordinate 27,256 of JADHVV010000031.1, forward strand.
TAAATTCAGCCAGGATTTTTTGGGTGTGAACAAAACCCATTTTAAACTTTTGAGCAAAACCAGGTGCGACAAAAAGCAGAACCATTGATAAAATTAAAACTGTTTTTGTTAGATTTTTGAAACTCATTTTCTCCTCCATAAATTTGATGTTTTTATGTTTTTAATGTTTGCGTTCAATGTTTTAATAGGTCAAATATGGTGATTGGGTAATTAGTTTATTGGGTAATTGGGCTATAAATATTAGTAATAGATTATGTCCCTTATTACCCAATTACCATTTTACCTGATCACATTATTACCCAATTATCTTTTTACCTAATTACCTTTTTACCCAGTAACTCTATTACCCAATTACCTTCCTTGTACTTTTTTAAATTTAGTATTTTAGTAACTCACTGTACCAGAAGTTTACTGTTTGGTTAAAAACTCTTTCCAAACACAAAATGCGGTTTCCATTGACCGAATCTTTTGCCGGTTGTATAATCGATATTATCAAATCCATAAGCATAGTCAAATCCAATAATGCCGATCATGGGCATAAATATTCGCGCGCCGATTCCGACTGAACGCCTCAAATCAAACGGATCGGTGTCAGAAACATTCTCCCAGGTGTTTCCCGCCTCAGCGAATATCAGTCCAAACATGGTGGGATTGGGTATAATTGGAAATCGAATTTCCGTGGTATATTTCAGCATTACCTTTCCACCGGCAGAAGTGGCATATCCTGCTAACGGATCATCATAACCCCTCAATGGCGTTGATCGAGACATTCCTTCTCCACCAAGGAAGAAATATTCCAAATATGGTATTCTCGATTTTTTTGTCCATCCTTCAAGATAACCGACAGTTGTATGGTTGTAAAGAACGAACTTCCAAATTGCCGGGGTAAACCAACTGGCGGAAAAAATATATTTTTGGAAACCAACATTCCCGCCCATAATTCCGCCGGAAAATTCACTGGAAAGAGAGACTTCAGAGCCCTCTGTTGGAAATTCCGGGCGGTTTAAACTATTCCGGCTGATTATTTGGGTAACACTGCTTGAGATCAATGGCCAATCTTCACTTACTATGTTCCTGGGATTTGCATCAATAATGGATTGGACAAAGTCTGACAATTCAGTACTGTCAATTCGATATATCCAATCACCCCTGAAATAATTATCAGGCCAGCGAAAGCGGCGTCCTAATCTAAATGAACCGCCGGAGCTTCTTTGCCGGTACCCGATCCACCTGCTATCCCGGTTTGTGTCGTAAAAACTAAATCCTGCCAGTGTCGGCGTATCCATCAACCAGGGTTCTGTAAAACCAATCTGGAATGAGCGATAATACCTGCCAAAATTCCAATCAAAACTGAGCCGCTGCCCATTGCCAAATAAATTATTCATTGCCACACCGATGCTGCCGATGACTTTGTCGCGCTCACTCCAGCCGGCAGACATATTTGCCATATCGGTTGATTTTTCTTCGACGGTGAATTTCAGGTCAATTTTATCTTCACCCACGGGCCAATAATCTATTTTAACATCTGAAAAATAATTCAACACCCACACTTCACGCTGGCTTCTTTCCAACAACGCTTTGCTAAAAATCATTTCCGGCGCAATGCGAAGTTCTCTCCGAATGACCTTTTCTTTTGTTTTACTATTTCCTGCCACGTGAACCAAATTTACTCTAACCGGGTGACCTTCGGATATGAGAAAGTGGATATCAACCGTATCCTTTGCCACTGGTTTTTCTCTCGGGTTAATCTGGGAATAGATATACCCCGAGTCGTAGTAAAGCGATCCTAACCTTTCAGCAAGCGCTTTTTGAAGTTTTTCCGAATTATAAGGTTCACCTTTTTCGAACCCGAGCAAAGATTGCAATTGTTCTACCGGGAACAGTTCGTTCCCTTCCCATGTAATATTACCAATATAATAGCGGTTACCTTCATTTACGGTTATGTCAATAGAGATGTCTTTTTTTTCAGAATCGAAGTAAACAGAATCCTGAACAATTTCAGCGTCGCGGAAACCTTCTGTACGATAGAATTCAACAACTAAATCAAGGTCTTCACGATATTTTTCGCGGTCAAAATCAGCGCCGCGCCACCAGCGATCTTCCTTAGTTTCCTCAAATTGCTTTCGCAGTTTTCCATCAGAGAAATTTTTGTTGCCAAAAAAGTTTATTTTTTTTACCTGAACTTTATTCCCTTCTTTTATTTTTAATCTTAAAATAACTTTCCCTTCTTTTTCCGAATCATAAGTTTCCGGGGTGATCTCTGCTAATAAATATCCTTTTTCGGCGTAAACTTTTTTTAATTTTCTGCGCGCTTTGTTTATTTGAAAAGCTGACAAAACCTGACCACGATAAAAATCTAATTCTTTGTCAATATCATCTTTTTTAATTTTTTTATTACCCATCAGTTCAATTTTTTCGAGACGCGGATACTCTTTGACGCGAATTATTAAATATACGCCCCCGGCAATTTCTTTATCAACCAATACTTCAATATCTGAAAATAGTTTGAGGCTCCACAGGTTTTTGATCGCTTTCTGTATATCATCGCTATTAATATCTTTTCCGGAGGTCAATCCTGAATTGATTTGAATAATTGTTGCATCAGCAGTTTTGTTTCCCTCAACTGTTATCCCTAATAATTTTGTTGATGATCGTTGTGCCTGCGCTGATGTAAATAAAATAAATATTGCAAATAGGAAAATTATCCATCTAATATAAATATTATGTATTAATCTTAAATACATTCTTAAACCTCCGTTGATGTAATCTGAAAAATAAGAAATTTTTACGTAATTGTAAAGAAAAAAATAAATTAAATTGTAATATCTCACTCTTGGGTGGTTTGCAAAGATGGAGCCCACCTTTAAAAGCCATCAAAAAGTTAAATAACAACCATATTTTTTACAGTTATAAAAACAATATTTAACTGAAATATTAGGTGGACTCCATCTGTTCAAAATGGAAATGAATGTCTCAATAATACTCTTTTGTCTTCTCGTCTCATTATCATTAAACTATTATAATCGTACTCCATTTGCAGCAACAAACTTGGATTGATCCGGTATTCCAACCCGACTTTGTGGCTGAGCCCAAATCCTTCGTGTTGATAGCGATAATCCATTCCGGCTTCTAACTGACCCGAGTACATTAAAAAAACCTGGTCGGCTAAGTATTTGCCGATCATTAATTTTGTGCTCCTCAATAGAAATAATTTTGAATCGTTGAGATAATTGCCTTCTTCTCTGACATTCATTTCGATCAAATTTCTGGTGAACCGGGAGCTGAAGCGAACCATGTCCAGTCCTAATTTCTGTTCTAATTGCCTTTCAAACGGTCTGAACAGAGGTCGAAATACCAAATTATCTGCACTGATACCGATCAGGTCTG
>JADHVV010000203.1 GCA_016783825.1 Candidatus Zhuqueibacterota bacterium
AAGGAAAAAATCTTAAACCTTTAATCTTCTACCTTGCTCCGCCTTAGCCTTCGCCTCAGCCTTTTCGTTGTAATAGTAATTGATCTTTATTAAAAAACTTTTGCATAAAAAACAAAGATTCAACTGGTAATACTATAACAATCTAAAATAAATAATTTTCATCATTCTGCTAAAAATTATTCTGCTATATAAGTCTTTTTATCAAATGTTTGCTATAATATTAGCTGAATTATTATTAAATGAACAGTTACATTTTTTTTCCCTGTCCCGCATTTTGCAGGAAATTCAAAAAAACTATCAACAATAGCATTTTTTTCTGTGACCTGTTCTATTCTGTGGGCTGATTAACTAACAGCTATTAATCCCAGAGATCATCAAAAGTATCAAAAAACTTTCTTAATTCCAAGTGAAATTTATTAACAGTTTTTTAAAAACATAAAACTTGATTTTAAATATCAAAGTCATTATATTAAAAAAACTGGTTATTAACAGAAAAGAGAAAAAAGTGGAAAAAAATTTAGTAGCAGTAGGACTAACTGTAGATAGGTTTAAAGGAATAACACCATCTGCTTTAATAAAGGTTGTTAAAAAACTGGGTTTGGAATTTGTTGAATTAACAATTTCAGTTTTTGATGATTTGGAATCTTGCAGGGATAATATTGGTAATATGAAGACCGGTTTCCATCTGCCAAATTTACATGACACCGGGTTTGATTTTTCCTGTAAAAAAATGGACGAGAAAATTCAGCAACTCATTCGATTAATAAATGATAATTATCAAGCGTTAAATGTTAAGTATTGTTTAGCCCATCCTCCGGAAGATGATTCGGGCGCTGATATAGAGGAAACAATTTCGTATTTATTGGAAAATTTAAAGAAATTAGAACCATCAATTATTATTGAAAATATTCAGAGTTGGGATGAAAATCGTTTTCAAAATTTTTATGATCAGGCTAAATTAGTTTTAGGAGACAAACTCATTGGATTATGTTTTGACGCGCCGCATCATATTTTGAGTGGCGGGGATCCTGTTGATTTTATTAATAATTCAAATGGAGAAATTCGATGCATACACTTGTCAGATTGTGAAGAAGGGTTTGATGCACACATGCCATTTGGATCAGGCGGTTGTTTACCTGTTGATGAAATACTGAAGACGATAAAAAAAGTGGACTATAACGGGTTTATTAATTTAGAACTGCTTCCCAGAAGCCAGGAAGATATTTTGTTAATAATTAAAAGTTATTTGAAAGTAGTTAAAACTTTTGATAAGAAAAAATATTTTGCTTCGTTGTTTAGGTTGTTTCTTTTTAAATCTAAACTTGAAAAGACTTTAAAGAATGTGTTATAAAAAAAAGTGGCAGTGGCAGCAGCAGCAGTAGCAGCAGTAAAATTTGTACAAATAAAACTGCCCCTGCTACTGCCACTGCCACTCATCTCTAGGCTTTCCTAATCCCCTCAATCGGGATTTCTTTTTTATTGATTTTAAGATTAAGATCCTTGAGAATTTGTTTTCTATAGTTTAAAATATCTTTTTTACTATCTGCAATAAAAAAGAAAATATAACCGCTTCCTTCCAAATAAAAATTAATTTTGCCAGGCAAAAAAATTTTCGTTTTCGTTGACCGGTTTTGATAATTAATTTCTTCAATAATTTCATTGGAAAAATTTCCAGCAGGGAAGGTTGAAATGCCAATCCATTTGCCATTGTTTTGGGTGTTGTTTTCTACCAATTGTTTCCGGCGGGAAATATAAAGCGTATTTTCGGGTGGCGACCAGGTTTTTGAATAATTCTGTGAACCACCGGACTTGGCAATCAAAGGAAAAACAGAAATTGGAATTTGTTGTTTTGAACTTAATTTAATAATTAAAACCGGGATTGAATCTGATATGGTTGTTTCTTCAATTAGTTCAATTGAATTATGATGCCGTATGAGTTTGTTTTTGTAAAGATGGACTTCTGCATCCGAACGTTTTAAAACCTGTCCTCCTGCCTCGATAAGGTAATCTTCTACTATTTTAGTGGTGAGAAAACTCAATCCATGAAACGGCGATGTGTTTCGCGAACCGGTCTCACCATAATAATACATGCCAGCCATATTGGTAAACATGAACGATTGACTTTCTTTTGGGGGAATTATTACAAAGTCATTTTTTTTGGGTAAAACTGTTTGACTAAAAATTGATTGCTGAAAAACAAAAATAAAAATGGCTAATAGTATTTTGATGTAAAACAAATTTATTTTCTCCTTGATTTTTTTGTTTCCGGTAAACATGTAATTATTCTATTACACCCAAAACTTTGCTATTTCCACCGCGGCGGATCTTCGATTAACAAAATCTTTTTTTAATAAAATCTCACGCAAAGCCGCAAAGACCGCCAAGAAAAACATAGCGTCAAAACTTTGCGACTTTGCGTGAGAATACAATTTGTTTGCAGTCTTATACTGCGCTAGGAATAATCCTGGCTAAGGATAAAAGATACAAAATCGTTTTATCAAAATCAATTCAATTTAAAATGGTTACTAAAATTTAATAATCTGAATTACGAAATTATCTGATCAAATTTTCGAGCGCTTCAATATTGAATGAAGTCTCTTGCGCTCGCCCCATCCACCTGGCGCACCTGTTAACATCCAGCGGAATTCCAATGGCTGGAATATCAAAATCCAAACACATCCGCATTCCTCTGACTAATTCAGGAATGCAGGCTATGCCCAAGGCGCTAATGCTTTTATGTTTTCTCATTAAATATTTAAACATTTTTGCCTGATCTATCGTAACGGAAATATAGGGATCGATTTGATATTTTTTTAAAATTTTACTTCCCTGGTTTATAAAGCAATCTTTATTGCAGCCTTTGCAGGTTTGTTCAATTTCGCCAGGTTGGGAAAGACATCTTTCGTGGAAATCTCTCAAACAGTGGGGAAGAAGCGCTATTTTGTAGTGAGCCTCGTTAAACTCTTTCTTATAGATTCTGTTCACTAATTCGATTTCCAGCATGTAAAGAAAATACTGTTTTTCGGTTGTCCCAATAATTGGATCGAATCGTTTTATTATTGATATTTCTTCTAAATGGTTCTTTATATTTTTAGTAAATTTGGACAACGAGGATTTTAGAATGTCGTCTTCAAAACAATTGTTTTTAAATTTATTATGAAATATTTTAAACAGACCAGGTTTGCTGATCGCTTTTCTGACTTGCAAAAGAAGGATTTTTTCGTCACGGCAATTCTCTAAAAACCGGTCGATGAGTTTCCTGATAGTTTCATAATATTCATTTGATGTATCAGCATTAGCATAAAGAGAATAGGTTTTTCCTGGATTCATAACTTTCTTTTCATCATTAATAAGATTCGCCGAAGGAGAACTGTCACGGAAAAATATTTTTTAATTTCATTTCTGTGGTTCGTTTCAGTGGGAGAAAAATTTGCAATTGAAAAGTTACAAATAATTTTAAATTTTTTATTGAGTCAAAAATTCATTGCAATTTACTCGATAAATTTTTAAATTATATTCAGGGGGTGGGATAATTTAAGTTACACATTTTAAATTTATGAGTAATTGATTAATAAGTAAATTAAAAAATGAAGTGAGCATTTTTTTTATCCCACCCCCTGAATGTACAAACTTATTTCTATTTAATCAAGCAGGAGTTGTTTTCACCGAACGAAAAGGCAGGCAGATAGAATTTTTCAGTTTTATCTTCACAGACACTTGATGAGAACATTCACGAAAAAAGAAGAACCTGAATTGTTGTGCCATCATTTAGTAAACCGGTATTTATCCATTAGAATTTTTTGCATGAGGTAAACAATGAAAAAAATATTATTTTTATTCATGTTCGTAATATGGGGAATAAAAATTTTAGCTAATCCATCGTTCACTATTGGAAGCAACTATTACTTGACCGTTTTTGCCTATCCGCACGAAATTCTAAAATGGCCCAAAAGCGCTGTTTTTTTCTACTTTAATCCCCAGACCCTACCGTGGCAGGGTGATGTTACAAACATAATGAACCGACCTTCTGAAAGCTATGTAAGTAATTACCAAGTTGTTGAATTTGCCCCTCCTTATGGATATTCCGGTAATCCGGATGATGTTCGGTCGTGGATGGAAGTGGCAGCCTATGCGTATAAAAAAAATTATTCTATCGGTGGAATTTATAACACCAGGTTTGGTAAAATATTAGCAGAGATTGGGAATAGCGCTTTGAATATGCAGCTCAAAGCAGAAGGCACCGGACGCGCCAGTGAAGATATTAATGGTGTTACGCAATATCGTCTCATTCCTTTTAAAGGTGAAACAAATGCGCAACAGAGAAATTTAAATTTGAAATTAATTTACGCCAACTACATTTTTGACAACCCGCTGGGAATAAAATTTAGTTATGTTAATAAAAGTTCAAGACGCCCAACAGGACATTTATCATTTACCAAAGAAGGTGAGTCCATCAATACCTCCCACCTAACCTGGGGATGGGCAACCTTTGGCTGCTCCCATATATTTGGTTATTCGCACATCAATGCTGATGCTTTTTTTCAAAACAGGTATTCTGTATTTAATGGAAACCAAATGGATATCCAATTGAGTTATGAATTCAACGGCAATTATAAAACAGGCATTCGATACAGAAGAAAGCGGGAAGATGGAGAAAACTATTCCTGGAAATATAATGATGGCTCTGATTATTTGGGTGATTATAAAAATGACGAATATTGGAAAGATGAAAATACTGTCGATTTAATCAGAGGCTATTCAAAGGTTCGATTTTGGAGAGCAGGCGATCTGGATGCCGGCGTTTTATTTTTCGTTCAACATGCTAAGTATGCTGCTAACGAGGTTAATAAATTAATTGAATCGGATCCTGCCTCTGAACAAAACAAGAGCGAGTTTATCATTGAAACAAATCCCTTCATAAATTATCAATTTAATGGCGGCTACACCGATTTTGGTATATTAATGGAATTGTCCTATACAGGGATGAGTAACACTTCCACTCGTTGGAACAACGCAAGTAAGTCCGATCAAAAAGATGTCCTTTGGTCCACATCCCCGTATAATGGCTGGTCGCCGTCGTGGGAAAATTTTTCCAAAGGCAGCGAACTGTTTTTTGCCACCGGGTTTGAATCGTATTCATCAATAAGTGTTTATAAAAGACTTTCATTATTATTACAATTAACGATACTAAGAAAGTTTACACACACAACAAAATTCTACGGCGAGTCCCAAATACCTGACGGGAATAATTCATTCAAATTTATTCAGTCCCATAAACGAAATAATTATAAAAGTGAAACGTGGATGACAGCTTCATTTGGAATCTCTTATGGGCTTGGTCCTGTCCAAATGTTTCTGACTTTGCAAACACCACTTGCTTACTTGATTAAACAGAAAACAAACTTAAGCGACACAAATCAAAAACTATTTGAACATGAGAAGATGAATACCTGGCAGGTTCAGGAGCCGACAACAATGAAATTGCTGCTTGTATATTCTCTTGGTGGAAATTGAAATACTCGTTAAGGATTAAAATGCAACATCCGATCAACAAGTAACTCTAATGATCTTAGCTGAAAAGTAGCAGTGGCAGTGACAGTAGCAGTCGTTTCGGAGTAATGTTTGTAACACCGCCACTGCACTAAAGTATTAAAAGCTGTACAGTTACATTATTTTTTTTATAGCGATATAGACTGTGCTGCCGCAACTGCCACTATTTAATAATGAGATAAACAAAAAGGTTAAAAAAATTCTTGGTTCAAACCGGAGGAAAATATGAGACACCTTCAATTTTTTTTAATTCTGATCGGTTTTCTTTTATTACAAAACCCACCTGCTAAATCATTCCCTGCTTCTGACAAGGTCGAAAATATTAAAAAAGAAATAAAACTTTTAAATTTAATAAATGGGCTTGAATTGAGTCAGGAACAGATGGAATATATTATTCAACAAGCTGAACAGGCAAAAAGATTAAGGTTAGATTTTGACAAACAAAAACAAGAAAGAAGCGCTGAAAATTATAAAACTTACGCACATTTGAGAGAAGAATTAATGCAGGGCAGGGAAGTTTCTGATCAATTAAAAAGACATGTTCACCAGCGTAACAAATTAGTTCATGATCTGAAAGATCTTTATGAAGACAGGATAAACTCGCTTGCTGTAAAGATTAAAAATAATTTACAAGGATACCAGCTTTATTTACTGGACCAATTTAAACCATGCATCATTCCACCGGATAATACGGTTAGAATTGGACAGATTAAAGATTCAAAAGGAATTGAAAAACAACTTGACAGAATACGAAGTGCGCCTGATCATGTATTTGTTAAAAGGAAGGATAATGTTTCAGAGAAAATATTGGAGGCTATTAAGAAACACTTGCCTAAAGGATACATTATCGAAGAAGAACAAGAAAAAAAGAGAATTTTAACAATTTACGAAAACGCACGTCAACTGTCAGACATTGATTATTCTCTGAAAAAAGCGGACATTGTTAAAGAACTCATTTCCAAATATACGCTGCCCAAACTACCAATTGATATCACTATAAAAATAGAGAGACATTTTTTAACTCCTGAGATAATACAATTGTTGAAGGAAAAACTGGAAACAAATTGAATCTGTGGATGAAGATGGCGCCCACTTTTATTATTTATCAAAAAGTGGGATTAGCAAAAATATTTATTCAAGTTATCCAACGAATTTCAAGTTAGTTATGAGTGGGCTCCATCTGGATTAAACCGGTAACTAATATGTTACATCGAAAAATAACGATTCATCAAAAATGATAATTTCCCAAAAATCAAAAATAAAAAAAAATTATTTTTTGTTGAAAAAACCAAGTTCATTGAAGCAAGCTATGATATTATCCGTTCTGTTTCATGGATTTGTATTCATGTTATGTGTTTTGTTTGTGAATAAACAGGAAGTAATGGATTTTTCTGAAAGAATCTTTGCTGTTGAAGTTGTCTCTGTTTCTCCAAAGTCATCATCTCGACAGTTCAATAATAACAGAATTGGTCACACGACAAAACTTATTGTAATTAGTAATAATTTTCAAAAATCCAATATCTCCAATTCAAACAAACATGAATCCACTATTGAAGAAACATTAACTCAAAAAAAGAAAAAAAAAGTCCTGTTGGGTGCTTTATTGCCAATCTCTCCAAAAATTCATCGATTGGGATTAGTTAGAGAGCCCAAACTGTTGCCACCCATAAAAGCAATGTCTCAGAAACAACAGAAATTTTTTGTAAAAGAAACAGATAAAATTGTAGAAAAATTGCAGCAACTTCCTTTGTCAGATTCAGTATTGGTATGGCGGGATAAAAAACAGATCTACCAGGTAAAGGTTTGCCATGAAAGAGCAAAAACAATAACTGATCTGAATAATGTAATATTTATTATTACAACGCGAGAAAATGAACAAATCTTATCCACTGAAATGCGGCTGAGACAAATGGCGTTTTCAAATTACGCCCAGTTTGTGGACTATTGGGATCCAAAGGTGGCTATCCATAATGATGAATTCTTTGGAAAATTTCACAGTAATTCCTCATTTAAAATAAGCCGGCGACACGGGATCGTGCCAAAATTTTATGGCAAAGTTACCACAGCTTCTTATCAAATAAAAACAGATCGTCAATTCTTTACATTTGATGATCATGATGTATTCAGTGGCGGACTTGAACGAGGAATCAAAGAAATCCGTTTACCTAAAAAACTCACTCCGTTTTCCAGTGAAACAAAAATTGATAGTAATCAAATTCATTTATTGTCCAAAGAAACATGGATTGAATTTGTGAAGAATGGTACTTATTTGTGGAAAACAAAAACGATGGCTGGAAATTTTACAACAAGGATATTGCCAAAAGAAAAGCCATTTTTTATTGTTGCAAATAAAAAAGTGGAAATACATATCCGGGGTACTGTTTGTGGCAAAATACTTATGTATTCAAAAGGGAACATCATCCTAGCGCACTAAAGTGCAGGCGAAGGCTGAGGCAAAGGCGAAGGAAAAAAAATTCTTAATCCTTTAATCTTATACCTTACTCCGCCTTAGCCTTCGCCTCAGCCTTTTTGATGTAAGAGTTAAATGATCTGGGTTAGA
>JADHVV010000204.1 GCA_016783825.1 Candidatus Zhuqueibacterota bacterium
CTGTGCCCGAAGGGTGCTTTAATCTTATACCTTACTCCGCCTTAGCCTTCGCCTCAGCCTTTTTGATGTAAGAGTTAAGTGATCTGGGTTAGAAAAAACTTTTGCACAAAAAACAAAGATTCAACTGGTAATACTATAACGCATATTCATAATTTTCTCCCAAGACAGCAAACGATGCCAAGCATCTGAATCTGTTTCAGATTTTTCGGGCAAGAGATCTTTCATGCTATCAAATCTGATTTTTGCAGAATCAATTTGACCATTTTTTAAATCTACTAATCCCTGGTGAAAACAAATGAAGGATATTACCCATGAGCTACCTGGGGAAAACTCATTAAAATAATCAAACCAGTTATTAAAGCATTGTTGACATTGTTTAAAATCGCCACTTTCATAATGATTCCAACCAATCCATAAGTCTACATCAGCTTTTATATCGCCACCAACTCCTTTTGCCATTTCAGCTAATACAGTAAGCTCTTCCAAAGACTGATCTAATTTGCCCAACCATAAATGATAAAATGCTTTCCACTATAATCCTTCACCTCTTTTTCCAAAGGAACGAGCCCTGTTAAAATAATAGTCAATCCATTTCAGTGCCTCAACATAGTTTTCTTGAAATGCATAAACATAAGCAATCTTATAATTAGAACTGAACTCAGGTTTTATCTTCACGGCTTCTTTATAATTTGTCATTGCTTTATCAAGCTTTCCTTCTGCTAAATAGAAATCGCCCAACCTGTCAAATGGCAACGCATCCCAGGGACACTTTGATGCATACAACGAACAAATTTTTAAAGCGCTGTTAAAGTCACCTTTTTCTATGTAGGTATCAACAAGATAATTGTAAGCTAATCCATACTCAGGATCGAGTTCTAAGGCAATTTCAAGTTCCTTAATTGCTTTATTGTATATTTCTTTTCGCCAGAACATCCAGCCTAATTCTGCATGAGCGAGTTTATCCTTTGGATAAGTCTTTGACATTTCTTCAAAGATGATGAATGCTTTATCATAATTTCTATTAATATGCCGAGCGTAATATGCTTCAATATAAAGGCGCTCTTTATTCATCGCTTTATGTGAAAAGTCTTTTGCCTTTTTGAAAGATTCTTCACTGCCAATAGAATTCCACAGGTTCCTGTAAGCAAGCGCAAGATTCAGGTGTGCTGAAGCAAAAGTAGAATCTAACTTAATTGCTTTTTCAAATAGCAATCGGGCATCTTCATAATTGTATTTGGCAAGTTCATCTCTACCACGAATATAAAATTCTCAGCGCGCTAAAGCGACAAAAATATTGCACGCAAAGTCGCAAAGACGCAGAGAAAACGCAAAGAAAATTATTCTTAAAAATTTTGCGTAACCTTTGCGCCTTTGCGTGAGAATTTATTTTAAACTTTTGCAAAAAAAACGAAAACTTGACTGACAATACTATACGCTTCAATTGAAATTGTGGTAACGTCAGCAACCGACTTCTGGTCTTCTTCTATCTTGCGAACGGATAGCCCGATCCCTTGGGCGATTGCTTTACTCAAGTCATCAATTTGCTGTATAAAGCTGTCTTCACCTTTGCCTTGTGAACTGGCTGGCTTAATGATACGTTTTGTTTTTACATCAATAACTTTCACATCAGTAGCAAACGTGTCACCCAGTTTCGTAAAGCTACCAAGAACAAGTGCGTCAACGCTATCCAAACGACAAAGCTCAAAGCCCAATTCTTCGTCAATTTTCTCGACATTCATCTTTCCCATCTGTTTTATTAAATCACCCATTCTTTGCCATGTTGTTACCCGAAAATATTTTGATTGCTCAAGCTTGGTAATTAAAAGATTGGGGATGACCTTTTGAAAGTGATCATATTTTTCATCTCCTGTCTGATTTTCAAAACTGATAACAGCGATTGGAGTGGGATCGGAAATCTCTGCATCTCCAAAGGAAAAAGGCTTGAATATCAAAAACAAAAGAGCGAATAGAATCAAAATCCCGGCAGGCATTCCGATTCTTTTTATCAATTTTTTCTTGGCGCCTTTTTCAGGTACTATTGTAGCTTGAATGCTGCTGGATGAATCCAAATCCCGTCTCAGATTCTTCAAATCTGTCAACATCTCATCAACATGCTGGTATCGTTCATTCACATTTTTAGCCAGAGCCTTGTTCGTAATCCGCTCCAATTCCATGGGAACGCCGGTTCGTAATCCTGTCATCGGTTCAGGATTCTCATTTATAATGGAATATACCATTGCCTGTTCGTATGCTCCTTTAAATGGTATTTGCCCGGTGACCATTTCATACAGTACAACTCCCAGCGACCAAATATCCGTTCGAAAATCAACTTCTTCACCACGAGCCTGTTCAGGAGACATGTAAGCCACAGTCCCCAAAGTTGTACCTTCTTTGGTGATCTTGCTTCTGTCACCTAATTTCGCCAGACCAAAATCTAAAATCTTTACCACACCATTGTTGGTGACATGAATATTGGCAGGCTTAATATCCCGATGGACGATTCCTTTTTCGTGGGCTTTTGCCAGTCCTTGTGCAACCTGAATGGCTATGTCGAGAGCCTCATCCAATTTGAGTGGCCCTCGCTCAATTTTCTGCTTCAAAGATTCACCCTCATAACATGCCATCACAATAAACATTTGCCCGTCCTCTGTCTCATCAATTTCGTGAATGTTGCAGATGTTATTGTGCTCGAGGGATGAGGCAGCCTGCGCTTCGTGGATGAAACGTTCCTTTGCCTCGGTTTTTCGGGAGAACTCAGGCGGGAGAAATTTAAGTGCGACGGTACGTTTGAGTTTGGTGTCTTAGGCTTTGTAGACAACCCCCATTCCGCCGTCGCCTAACTTTTCGAGAATCTTGTAGTGTGAGATTGTTTTTCCGATCATCAGTCAGTTCTCCTATTTAACTTGCGGCGGGACAAGTCACCGCTTTTGCTGACCTGTCCGCCACCTTTTTAATGGATCATAATGCTCGCCTAACGTTTTGAAGGATTTAAATGTTTTTGTATTCTTACAATTTTTTGCAAATGCTACTGCGAAACAAGCATTGCCCCCGCAGAAAGCGCACTAAATGCATTTACCCGTCCTTCACTCACACTTCTTCCATCAAAGTCAGCTAAAAAATTGGTATTCTCTAAAAGCATCTGTTTGATTTCCAAATGCGTCAGGCTTGAATTTTGCGCCTTTAGCAATCCGGCAACTCCGGCGACATAGGGTGTTGCCATCGATGTTCCTGAAAGAGAACGGTAGCTGGTCAGGTAAGTACTGTATATTTCTGTGCCCGGAGCAGCCAGATCTACTGATATTGCGCCATAATTGGAACCGGCAGTCGCATAGGTTCTTGGGTCTTTTTCCCACACCAATGGCATCGGTTTTCTGTACATTATGAAACCGCAGCTTCCACAATCCGAACCACCGCCGCCTCCGCCACCACTTCCCCAAATTGAGCGCTTGTCCTCATCATCAGAAGCAGCAACCGAAACAACATTGGGCACATCATGGCAAGACGGGTAATTTGGGTATTCATCCGTATTAATTCCATCATTTCCGGCGGCAGCTACAAACAAAATACCAGCATTGTCTGCTGCTGCGATTGCATCTCTCAGGGTTAAAGATTCTTCATAGCTGCCCCAACTGTTACTGAGAATATCCACGCCCATATCGATGGCGTAAAAAATTGCTTCTACAGCATTTGCTGAATTGCCTTCTCCGTCAGCATTTAAAAATTTCAGTGGTACGATTTGCGTTTGCCAATTGACACCGGCAATGCCGATATTATTATTACCTTCCGCTCCAATTATGCCGGCGCAATGGGTACCATGCCCCGCGTCATCCATTGGCTCATTGGTATTAGTGATAAAATTCCAGCCTTTCCAATCATCCACTTTGCCGTTGCCGTCATCATCCACGCCATTGCCTGTTTGCGGATTGTCCGGGTTTGTCCAGGCATCTTCGCCGGGATTGATCCAAATATTATTTTGTAAATCCTCGTGCTTGTAATTGACGCCTGTATCGATGATACCGATCAAAACAGAGCTGTTGCCGGTTTGAACATCCCATGCTTCGGGCGCATCGATGTCAGCATCCGCGACGCCATCTGTCTGCCCCGTATTATGAATACCCCATTGTAAGGGAAGATACTGGTCATTGGGCACAGCACAGGTGTGATAAATGTAGTTTGGTTCAGCATATTCAACAGAAGAAAGGGCGTTGAGCTTATTCACTGCTTCAGCCACATCCAGGTCAACATTAAGTTTTAACTGCCAGACATTAATTCGGGGAAAAGTTTGTACCCGTTTAGCGCCAACCTGGGATAGCACTGATGTAGCTGTTGCTTCAGTGTATCCTGTCCGAAATTTCACCAATACCTCGCCGGGCACAAAATCAGGTTTACTTGCCTGCCTGAATGAGATACTAAACATAATCGTCATAAACGCCAGAAACGTAATTGCCAGTTTCTTTTTCATTGGGTTTCTCCTTGTTAAATTAAAAACTTTAGTTACTTCTACTTTGTCACATTCCCACTATTCGTTTGTCATTCCGGTTGAAGCGAAGCGGAATACCGGAATCTCGTTTGAATTTAGCAGGAGATTCCGGCAAAAAAACATGCCGGAATGACACATCTTGGGCAGTTTTCCTAATCTGACAAAGTAGACGTAAATAATGAGATTTTGTTGGGACCAATCACCATTTACCACTCACTATTCACCAAAACGCTTTAGCGTGTTACGATTTCACCAACTTATCCTTCCCATCATGTACTTTCATAATGGCATTGGCAATATCATCCATATCTTGTTTTGCACCCAACAGCATGTTTTGGAAAAACCACACAGCTTCCTGGCAGAGTTGATCATTATTCGGTAAATGGTTTTCTTCCCTGTATTGTTTCAATCTCTGTTTTGAAAATAACCGTTGGTACCCTCGTGAGGTTAACGCTTCTTCAATTAATCCATCTTTGTTCTGAGGACCATAGCCTCCTGCACAAGGGATACCTTCCGCTTTTAATGCAGCGAGAAATTTTTTCCTGGGAATATCATTAAAGAATTCTTTCTTATAACGAAACGGATATAGATGATAGGCAGATCGTGTGGCGCCATCAGTTAGTTTATACGGAATAATTCCAGGAATATCTTTGATTTTTGATGTCAAATATAGCGCATTTTCCAATCGCGTATCCGCATCTTTTTGGAGACGTTTCATTTGTGACATTAATATCACCGCTTGAAATTCCTGCATTCTTCGATTACTGCCACGCATGGGATAATTGCTGGTTCGTTTGACAGAGCCGTAAGGACGACCGCAGTTGTGGAAGGAATGGCATTTGTCCAATAATTCATCGCTATTGCCAATAACAGCGCCACCTTCTCCTGAGGGAAGATGTTTGGAATTCTGGAAACTGAAACAACCCAGATCGCCAATGGTACCGCATTTTTTATGATTATATTCTGCGAGCCAGGCTTGACAGGCATCTTCAAGAACCACCAAATTATGTTTTTTGGCGATGGCATTGATCTTATCCATATCTGCCGGCAATCCCAGAATATGAACCGGTAAAATTGCTTTTGTCCGCTCCGTAATGCGTTCTTCAATTTTATCAGGATTCATGGTAAAAGTTTCCTGGTCTGTATCCACAAATACGGGCAAGGCATTGGACAGGAAAACAACATTATAGGTGGCAATGAATGTGTAAGGTGCGACTAGCACCTCATCGCCAGCTTCAATGCCCAAAACATGAAGCGCGAGAGGAGAGCAGTCGTACCACTGGAAGTGGCAAGACATCGCTTGGCGCCCATCATTTCGGCATATTTCTCCTCGAACTCGGATACTTTTGTACCTCTGCCACGAAACCAGTTCCCGCTGCGAAGAACAGAAATTATCTCATCTTCTGCATCCCTGTCCCATTGCGGCCATTTGGGCCATGCTTTTGTCCTTACTGATTTTCCTCCTAACAGGGCTAATTCTTTAGATGTGTTGTATGTTAAACCATATTCAGGTAAGGTTGCTGAAGCTATAGCGGCGACAGCGCCTGCTGAGGCAGTGGTTAGAAATTTTCTTCTTTTTATCATGATTTTTCCTCCTATTTTAGTTCAGTTCTTTTTTATCTTTTAAACCAATATGGAGCAGGATAGCTTAAAATCTCATTAATAGGAATACCTTCCTGACCAACAAGAAGTGGTTGTGCTTTGGGAAATTTTTGAATAAAAGCTGATAACCCAGGATGCTTGCCTTTAAACAAACCGCTTTTGACTTCAATGGCAATCAGTTTTTCACCCTGCTTCAACACAAAATCGACCTCTTTATTATGATCGCGCCAATAGAAAACTTCAATTCCTGTGCCCAGTGATGTATTAATTAAATGGGCGCCAACAGCAACTTCGACCAGTCTTCCCCAACGTGCTGTATCTTTGCGCCAATCTAAAAAGCCTATTCCACTTAGTGCAGTCGTAAGGGCAGTATTTAATACAATCCATTTGGGAGTTGAAGCACGGCGGCGGATTGCGCCTCCGTACCACTTGGGCAAGCCCCTGATCAAACGAGCGCCTTCCAGGAGGTGCTGATAGTGAGCCAGCGTGGTTGTATTGCCAGCATCGAACAGTTGTCCCATCAATTTTTGATAAGAAATGATCTGACCTGAATTTTCTGAAGTCATCATAAAAAGTTGGCGCAGCAATGGAGGTTTTTCAACCCGATTAAGCAGCAATATATCTTTGCTTAATGTCGTTTCAATTAATGAATCACGAATGTATTGTGACCAGCGAAATTCATCTTTAACCAAGGGTGCAGCGCTGGGATAGCCTCCGAAAAATATATACCTGTTTATATCCCATCCAAAGCAGGCTTCTTTTTCTTTGAAGGTCCAATGTGTTGCATGGATAAGCTCGAACCTCCCGGCTAAACTTTCGCTGAGTCCAGCCTGAACCAGCAGCGCCGAAGAGCCAAGGATAACCACACGAATATCTGTTCCGGAACGGGTGTCTTCATCCCAGTATCTTTTAACGATTTCCGACCAACGGCTCACCTTCTGTACCTCATCCAATATCAGAACAACAGGTACTCCTTCTTTTACCTGTAAACGAGCCATCTCCCACTGCTGTTCAATCCATGCCGGTTGTGGCGGCGCCGGGAGATCCGCGGTTGCATAGTGAGAAAGCCCGGACTAATCTTCTAAAACCTGGTGTACCGCTGTTGTCTTTCCCACCTGCCGAGGACCCGTAACCACCTGAATAAAGTGACGAGATTCCTTTATTCTTTGAAATAGTTGACTAACAATATCTCTTTTAAAAACTGTATGTTGCACCATAATGCTCCCGATTACTCAATACATTGAGTAAAAATACTCAAGACATTGATCAAAATCAAGTATTTTTTCAACTTCTTTATAATTACCGTACTATTCCCGGAATTTTATCCACATCAGAACCAACTTTTTTTATCTTTCAGTTTGAAGCTTTATTTTGCTGGTAAAATAAATTTACTCTCTAATATTTGTTGATTTTCACAATTTATTTTATTATGTTTATTTTATTGTTAGTTAATTTTAATTAAATAGGTGAATATAATGTCAGTAGAACTTAGCATAGATGGTATTCTTGAAGATTTACGATCAGTTGAACCCAAAATCGCAAAATATGAAAAAAAATATCGACTCCTTTCTCCATATTTTTATAAGCTTTATCAGTCAGGTAAACTTAATGAACATCATGATTTTGTTGATTGGGCCGGTCTTTACAGAATTAGAATCAAAAGGATAAAACTTTACGAACAAAAACTTTCTGAATCGTATAGAAGCTCCCGGAATTAGTTTTAATATTTCTAACCTCCCATTTTTAATTGAAGAAATTATTGAAAATTATATTACAAGATTGAGTACGTTTTCTAAACTGTTTAACTTCCCCTAATTCACCCCTCCACAAGGAATAATATAAACCTTACGCACCGGCGTAGTAACAACCCGATTGCCAAATTCAATACATAATCCACAAGCTGCCACAACATCCAACTTTATCATACTGCCACCCCAAGTGCAGCCGTTAATTGTGGTCTTCATAGGGGAAAGACCTTTGC
>JADHVV010000205.1 GCA_016783825.1 Candidatus Zhuqueibacterota bacterium
TTATTTCACCGGTTATTAAATATTCAGCGCCGGCTAATCGAGCAACCTCCTGAGCTTGTTCCCCCTCGATAAATCCTGCCTGGGCTAATGCGTGTTCCCTTAATATACTTTCAATTTTTTTTCTTTCAACAACGGCAATTTCAGGATAACGCGATAGCTCTGTTTTAAGCATTTCAGGGATGGATCGTTGCAAACGGTCATATCTCATGGTAGAGCTGTTGTTTTTAAAATCCATTACGGCTAATGTGATTTTGCTGCTATCCTGGGCATTCGTCAGAGGAATCAGTATCAAAGAAAATAATACGCTAACTATTATAATTTTATTTTTAACTTTCAATTTTGATCTATTCTCCCAAGTATCCTAACGTGAAGACTCCACTATTTTTCCTGACTTCGCTGGAAAAATGGCGTACTGGAGCGTTGGAGTATTGGATTATTGGGAATCAATAACTCCAACAATCCATCACTCCAGTACGCCAACAATCCATCACTCCAATACTCCTTTATACCAAGCAGCGACAATGGAAACATCGACAAAATTTTGCCAGTGTTTGTTAAAAAGCAGCTACCACCTGTTCCCATTTACCCTGCTCGCGCAAAATCATTTCAATTACATCCCGCACAGCGCCTCTTCCCCCAGGTTTATTCGTTATAAAATCTACCACTTTTTTTACTTCTTCACAACCATTCTCAACTGCAATGGCAAAACCAACTTCTTTCAATATCTCCAGATCAGGAAGATCATCACCGATATAAGCTATTAATTCATCTGAAACGAATAATTCTTTTTTTATTTGATTATATGCCTCTATTTTCTTTTTATATCCCTGGTAAACAACTTCAATCCCCAATTCATGTGCACGCCGATTTACCGCTTGGGAAGATCGTGATGAGATAATTCCAATGGCTAATCCAGCCGCTTGCGCCAATTTTATTCCTAAACCATCTTTTACATTAAAAATTTTAATTTCTTCTCCATCAGGGGCATACCGGAGAGATTCATCTGTAAGCACACCGTCCACGTCTAATAGTATTAATCTTATTTTTGTTATTTTGTCTTTTAAATCCATATTATCTCATCAGGGAATTTGTTTTCTAATCTCATCAATTTGCTTCAGTTGAATCAACAAATCTTTCAATTTTTGTAATGGCAGCATATTGGAAGCATCACAAAGCGCATCTTCAACGCAAGGATGTGTCTCTAAAAAAATTGCCTGGCAACCTGCTGCTACTGCTGCCCTGGCTAACGGAAAAATGAATTGTGGCAAACCACCGGATTGACCGCTGCTTCCCCCAGGCAACTGCAAACTGTGAGTTGCATCAAAAACCACCGGATAGCCCAGGTTTTGCATTATCGTCAAAGAGCGAAAATCGACAACTAAATTATGGTAGCCAAAAGTTGAGCCGCGCTCTGTGATTAGGATCTGGTGGTTGCCAGAGTGTTCGGCTTTTTGCGCAATTGCCGCCATATCTTCGGGCGCCATAAATTGCCCTTTTTTAATGTTGATTGGTACACCGGTTTTCGCTGCTGCAACAACAATATCTGTTTGACGACATAAAAAAGCCGGAATTTGCAAAATATCAGCAACTTCAGCCACCTGGTTTGCATCTTGAGTTAAATGAATGTCTGTCAAAATTGGAACCTGAAATTCCTTTTTAACTTTAGCCAGTACTTTGAGACCTTTGTCAATCCCCGGGCCAGTGTAAGATGCGATACTTTGCCGGTTCGCCTTTATGTACGATGATTTGAAAATAAATGGAATATGTAAATCATCGGTAATTGTTTTAATCGCTTCAGCAGTCTCCATGGTTATTTCTTCTGACTCAATTACACAAGGGCCTGCTATTAAAACGAAGGGTGATGTTTTATTTATTGTGATATTTTTAATCTGAATTGTTTTCATTATAAATCCAACGGATAGAAACAACCCAACGGATATTTCCAAATTAATTTGTGATTGATTATAATGCGAAAATCTTTATAATGTTTAAACATGAAATCTATCTTCTATTTCTTTATCGGAAGCAACTTCAAAGAATAGTTTCAATGCTTCATTTAAATTCTTGCGTGCATCATCAACAGTATTTCCCTGACTGGCAACGTCCACTTCAGAACACCAGGAGACATATCCATCTCCTTCCTTTTCCACAATCGCGGTATGTTGTTTATTCTTATATAGCCTCAACTTCTTTCCTATATTAAGAACTTTCAGGACAAGACATAATGACCAATGACTAATAGACTAATGACTAAATTTCACCGCCGCTCCAACAAATTCCCTAAAAAGCGGATGCACATTCAGCGGACGTGATTTTAACTCCGGATGAAACTGTACGCCGACGAACCAGGGATGATTTGGTAATTCTATCATTTCCACTAAATCTAATTCAGGATTGATACCACTGAAAACCATTCCCTGTTTTTCTAATATTTCATAATATTTTTCATTCACTTCCAACCGGTGTCGATGCCGCTCGTATATTTTTTCCGCGTTATAAATTTTATCAGCGACAGTATCTTTTTTGATAACACAAGGCTGCGAGCCAAGCCGCATGGTGCCGCCCTTTGATTTAATTCGTTTTTGCTCTTCCATCAAATCGATTACCGGGTGTGGAGAATTATCATTAAATTCTGTACTGTTAGCATTCTCCAATCCACAAACATTTCGTGCAAATTCAATCACTGCGCATTGAAGACCCAGACAAATGCCAAAAAAGGGAATATTATTTTCCCGGGCATATCGAATCGCATCAACTTTTCCTTCGCTGCCCCGACTGCCAAAACCACCCGGCACAAGCAATCCGCTCACATCGTGTAAATATTTTTCAGTACCAAATTTCTCAATATCCTCAGCTTCAACCCATTTTAATTTCACCCGCGTATCGTTGGCTACTCCCGCATGAACGAATGATTCAGCAATACTTTTATACGAATCTTTCAACTCAACATATTTGCCGCACACAATGATCTTAACTTCAGAAGAAGGATTTTTTATTTTACCAACGAATTTTTCCCAGGCTGATAATTTTGGTTTAACTGTCTTAAGTTTTAACCTATTCACGACAATTTCATCCAGACCTTCCTCTCGCAACATCAATGGTACATCATAAATTGTGGAAACGTCCTCAGCGCTGATCACGCACTCAACAGGCACGCTGCAGAAAAGTCCTATTTTTTTCTTTAATTCAATGTCAAGGGGAGATTCAGTGCGGCAAAGGAGGATGTCAGGTTGAATTCCAATTTCGCGCAGCCGCTGGACAGAATGCTGGGTAGGTTTTGTTTTATATTCTCCGGCTGCTTTAATATATGGCACAAGTGTTAAATGAACGTTCACCAGGTTATCAGAACCAACATCTAATCTAAATTGGCGAATCGCTTCAATAAAAGGAAGACTCTCAATATCACCAATTGTACCGCCAACTTCTGTGATAACAACGTCAACACCGTCTGCCACTTCCATGATGCGCCTTTTTATCTCATCTGTAATGTGCGGGATAATCTGAACCGTCTTGCCAAGGTAATCGCCATTTCTCTCACGCTTGATCACTGTATAATATATTTGTCCGGTTGTAGCATTATTTTTTTTATTGAGACAGATATCTAAAAAACGTTCATAATGACCCAGGTCGAGATCAGTCTCCGCTCCATCATCTGTGACATAAACTTCTCCATGCTGATAGGGACTCAAAGTACCCGGATCAACATTGAGATAAGGATCCATTTTTAAAATGGTAACCTTTAGCCCGCGTGCCTGAAGCAGCATTCCTAATGATGCTGAAGCAATTCCTTTTCCAAGAGAGGAAACCACTCCCCCGGTTATAAATATAAATTTTGTTTCAAGATTAGAATTCAATTCACTCTCCATATTTTCAACTTATATTCTCTTAAACAAAAGCTAATATAAAACAATTAATTGATATTGTCAAGCACTAACTTTTTTTATTGGCATAATTTTTGTACAAAACATTTTTTTACTTTTTTCAAACATGGGCTATGTACCTTATTCTATTTGAATAATACTCAAACTATCATCATTAAATAACAGCATAACCTCCACAATAATTTTCGTGATCAATTATTAATTTTTACCTCTATTGTCTTTCCTTTTTCCCAGCCATCTAATTCTTGTACCAAAGCCAAAATATTATTTTCTAAAATCTGTTGAACAAATGGCACAATTTGAATTTCACGACCCCCAATTTTTAAATGAACGTTCGTTTGTCGTATTAAACAATCCTCATATTTTTTGTCTCCCTGAACAATTGCCTCCACCATTTTTGAGCACGTTAATCCGCATAAATTACAACATTTATCTTCGACATAAGGCAGCATGGGAAAAACTTTTTTTAAAACTAATTTTGAGATCTGATCTGCCTGATCCGGCACCATAGAATTCAACACAGGAAGATTCCGATAACTCTGTTTTGTCTTTGAAATTATACCGGATACAAACAGCGTTCGCTTATTAAAAAAATCATCTACTTCCTGTTCAGTTTTACCGCAAACAATATTCGGAAGCGGAAATTGATTAAATCCTTCGACAATCAGCCAGTCAGCAGAGATTTTGCAGGCAATTTCAAGTAGTTCCATCGGCTTATTGTAAAGGAAATCGGTTTCGCTTCCAGCGCTGATAATGGTTAGATCAGCACCGGCTTTTTTATGGACATAAGAATTTGAGTTTTGTTTATCTAATTCAAAATTCTTTTCGTGAATATGCTTTATTGTTGCAACTTTAGAATTTCCCATCTTCAGCCGTTTTACTAATTCTTTGACAACAGTGGTTTTACCCGTGTTATGATAACCCACAACTTGAACAACTTTCATATTATTTGAATCTCCATTTTATATCCAAACAATTACAATTCCAAACACATTAAAAATCAGCACCAAAGTTAATATCAAATAATCACGTAATTGAATTGGATAAGCAGCTTTTATTTTCACACGTTCAGTGATGCCGTATCCTCGCAACTCAAGCGCTAAAGATGAAAAAGAGACATAATGGATTCCTCTGAAAAGCAATGGCTTAAAAAGCTTTCTCAAAACAAAAATCTTTTCTTTCATGTTTAAAGCCTTTGGATCGAATCCACGAAATCTCAAACTCCACAAACCTTTTCGTGCTTCATCATAAATAAAAGGAAGAAATTTCAGCGCTGTTAATAGAAGCAGACTGAATTGCATTGGTATCCTGATTTTATTTAAAAAGAGGAAAAAATTAAATACAGGCACTTGTGCAAAAATATAAGCTAACATAAAAATAATCATGTAGCGGATCCACAACAAAATCGACTCCATCAATCCATCAGAGTAAACAAGCGGAATTTCAAAAAATGAAAAAACTACTATCCCATGGCGACGAAAAATGATTTGGAACAATGAAACAACAAGCAAGGCAGACCCAATTTGAGAAAAGCGTTTGATAAATTTTTTAAATTCACGAGGTTCTCTCACAACAATCCATACTGATAAAAATAGGAGCCACAGGAGTGGCAATAAATAGTGTGAAGAAGCTACCACCCAAAAGCTTGCTGAACAGCCCGCCACCAAAATAGTTAAAAAATGCAGAGTATTATTTGAAGATAAAACTTTCATAAACAAGGCAACATCTGGCTAATTTCCCATTTACTATTTTTTAATAATTCAGAAAACCAATCTTTTTGATGAACGACAAAGCCAAGAATGATAGTTGTGTTGCTTTCTAAATTAGTCCCTGATTTTAAAATAAAATTCACCACTTCATCGGTTCGATTTTTTGAAAGTGAAGAAGGCAAATGTCCAATAATCAGATATTCGGGCTGCTTTACCCACTGGGTTAAAAACCACAAAAGTTTGGTTTCTCCCTCGGATAAAAAATATGGATTACGCTGAGCAAAATGAAGAAAATTGAATTTCGCCAATATCTCCCGTGTTTGATCCACGTGATTTTTATTTGATTGTAATAGTCCTTCTCTTGCAGCACAAGCATCCGCAATCTCCATTTCAACACTGTCAGCAAAAAAAGCAGCTTGTAATTTGTTAGGCACCCAGCCAATTTTATTCCCAATCGCTGACAAATTCTGGGCAGCTTCTCCCCATAAACTTTGTTTCCGACCAACATAGGCAGGAAGAACCAGTTGCCTGCTCATGCAATTATTTATTTGTTCTGCATCTTCCTGTTCAATTAAATAATTACTTCCGTGAGGAAAACTTTTTTGCAACCATTCAATCATACAATTTCTATCTTTTTATTTTTTAATAACCAGCTTGTAAAACCATTAGATTTTAGATGATGATCAATAAATGCTATTGAGCAATATTGAGATGACAAAAATTCAAAAAATGAATACCAGGTTTCGATTTCGCTTTTTGAAAATCCATTTAAAACCTCATCAAACAAATATATTTTTGCACCCTGCAGATAATAGACAAAAGTAAGGGCTAACATTTTTTGATTAAATGTCAATCTTTCATACAGTTCTTCATTAATTTCGTTTATCGATGGAAAAAACTTGAAAAATTCTGCCAATTTTTTATCAACAGTTTTTTGATTAATTTTTTGCATTGAAGATGAAAGTAACATATCATGTTTCAAACAATCTGTTAATAAGAAGAAATCAATATTTGTACTGGGGATAAAAGCTGTGCCTGGGAAAAACATTTTAGGCGAATTTTTTATCACTGATTTTCCATTTAATAAAATATCCCCTTTTAGAATTTTGCCTCGATTGAAATGCGGAATCATTCCTGAAATAAGTTGCAGCAAAGTCGTTTTACCTGCGCCATTTTCCCCTTTTATTTGAATAATTTCCGACTCGCTAAATTGACAGGAAAGATTTTCAAACAGGTACTCCTTATCCCAGGCAAAAAATATTTTTTCTATTGTTAGCATCTTCATACTGATTTATTCAAAATGGGGAACATATTTATTAGCCATTTATACATGTTTAAGCTAATATATCCTGAAACGCCCCCAAATACAAACGAAATAATGAGCGTTATAATTAACGGGATCATCGGCAGATGTAAAAACAAAACCGCCACGATAAAATTCCCACTCAAATTACCCATTGCGCCAGGGAAAAATATCAACCATTCTCTATTTGACTTCCTGATTGTAACGTAGGCTAAATCAATAAATAAACAAGGCACCACATAAGTGATCAATGACAAAATCCCATGTGACCCATAAATCCCGGTAACTAAAATAATTATACCCTGTATCAGGCCGGTAAGCGTTGCTGAACCGAATTGCCTTACAACCAGGAGCGCCAACATTGGAAAAATATAATAAATCATACCAGCAAAAGACCCGGATGATAAAAACAAAGCAGATCCGATCAATTTTGTTAATGGCCCAATAATCGGTTTTAAAACCAAACCACAAGTTGCCATTAACACAATGAATACAGCATCAATAGTGGATATTTT
The DNA here is from genome assembly GCA_016783825.1 of Candidatus Zhuqueibacterota bacterium. Lineage (GTDB taxonomy): Bacteria > Zhuqueibacterota > Zhuqueibacteria > Thermofontimicrobiales > Thermofontimicrobiaceae > Nigeripontimicrobium. The sequence continues at coordinate 7,409 of JADHVV010000205.1, forward strand.
TTTCAGCATAATCTATTTTTCTTCTCCAAGAGTATTGTACTTAAAAAAATGGGTAACCTAAAAAAGTTACCCATTCAATTAGCGGGAATGTGTGGGAATCGAACCCACCTATCACGACTGTTGCCGCAACACTACGGATTTGAAGTCCGCGGGGCCCACCAGGTACCCTTGCACTCCCAAAGTTACAAACACTTGCAAACAAAATTTACTTCACGATCATATCTTATTGTTTTTATTGAGCTTATCAACCATTTTTATTATAATCTGTGAAAGAAAGTTACTAATTTTTTTAATTATAGTCAAGACATTTTTTCTATTGATTTTTTTCATTGTCCAAATATTGTCCACACAAATTTCCTATAATTTCTACCGCTTCAATTTTCCGCGACCAATTTGCATGGGTATAACTGCTGGTTATTGTATTCTTAGAATGACCTAAAAGTTCTGCCCTGGTGTTCTCTTCTATGCCTCCCATTGATAGATATGATGAAAATGTGTGCCTGAGATCATGGAATCGAAACTCTTCGATTTGTGCTTTTT
>JADHVV010000032.1 GCA_016783825.1 Candidatus Zhuqueibacterota bacterium
AAACAATTGTGATCCATCCGGTCCTTCAAAGATAAATTCTGACCGGGATTCATCCGGTGAAATGCCATGATAAAACAAAATGGTATCAATTCCAAAACCGTGATAAATTTGCGGCATTTGCGAAGCCTGTCCATAAGAAAAAGGACTGTAACCAACCTTCATCACTCCGCCATATTTTTCTGCCACCCGATGCCCGATCAGTAAATTTCTTACCAATGATTCACCGTTGACTAAATGCTCTTCCGGTAACGTGTACCATGGACCAATAAAGAGCCTTTTTTCCTGAACTCTGTTTCGGATTTCTTCTTCTTTGTCCGGTCTGATCTCAAGATAGTCTTCAATGGGAATTGTTTGGGAATCTAATAAGTATGTTTTGTATTCAGGATGTTTTTCAAAAATATCGAGCAGTTTATCCAAGAATTCAACCAGGAACATCCTGGTTTCCTGGAAATTGTAAAGCCACTCGCGATCCCAATGGGTATTGGGGATGAAATGAAATTGGAATTTTTTATGCACGAAGTATGATTCTCCTGTTATGTGTGTTTTTATCCAAATGGTAAAATGATTCTGCTATAAACTATTCTGCTAATATCAAACTATAATTAGAATGCAAAAAAAAGATATAATAGCCATGAATGCACGAATTATATTCGAATGAAATTCGTACATTCGTGGCATTTTTTTTCAAAATTATTTGTAACTGTTCAGCTATATGTTGAATCAATGTCATTCTGAACGAGGGAGGGGGATGGTGATGTTGGGAAGTGAAGAATCTCGTAGTAGTTTAGAAAAAGTTTGGTTATTTACGAGATTCTTCGGTCGCAAGCTCCCTCTGAATGACATTTGTAGGCAGGGGCTGAATAGTTACAATTATTTTAAAATATGTGTCCAGTTAAAAATAAAATCTCTATTCAAAACACAACGCTGCTGCTCCTAACAATGCAACGTTTTTTGTATTTGAAACTTTAATTATAAGTCTTTCCACTGATTTTGTAAAAACAAGTGTAATGAATTGTTTGATCATTGAATCTTTAAAATATTTAAAAGACTTACTGATTGATCCGCCAAAAACAACTATTTCCGGGTCAACAGATAAAACAATAATTTTCAAAGCATTTCCAATATGGAAGCCCAATTCACTGAAAGCATGCTTGCCAAATTCATCTCCTTTTTGAACCAGGGCAAATAATTCTACACCTGAAGTTTCGTAATTTCTTAAAAAAAACTGGCTGCCGCAATAATCTTCCAACTTTGAATCTTTGTATGGGATTTCCCCAAATTCTCCAGCACCGCAATTACTTCCATTATAGAGTTTATTTTTGATAATCAGCCCGCCCCCCAATCCTGTACCCAAGGTAATTCCGGCAATATTTTTAAAAGCTTTTGCACAACCAAAATATTTTTCACCAAGCACAAAAACATTGGCATCATTATTAATATTCACCGGGACATTGTATTTATTTTCCAGAATTTCTTTCAGGTGGACTTCCTTCCATGATGGGATATTTTGCACATCATAAACAATGCCGGTTTCGACATCCACGACACTGGGTATTCCAATGCCGATCCCTGAAAAATGGTTTCGGTCATATTTATCAAGCAGTTCAAATATTTCGTCCAATACTTCATTTTCTGAACCTGAACTGTTAATTTCTTTTGTAAGAACCTGTTTTAATTCACCGTGATCAATCAAGCCTGTTTGTACTTTAGTACCGCCCAGGTCAATTCCGATGACACTTGAATTTTTCATTGTCAATTTTTCTGACTTTTTCATAACTACCTTTTTACAATTGAGATTTTACTGAATAAAAAATAATTCTCCCACGGAAAAGAAATCCCACGGAAATAAAAACAGACATTAGCTATCTCAAACGATTCTTCTATGGCAAAACTATTTGGGGCAAAACTATTAAATTATTTTGTCTACAATTATTTTGACTATAATTATTTTGACTTTTTTTCCGTGGGACTTCATTTCCGTGGGAGAGAAAATAATAATTATTTCCACCCCTCATTTTCCACATACAATCTAAAATCTTCAAATCCAACCATTGATGACGCCTGGTTGTTCGCGCCGGCAGCCAAGCCGATATGTACAGCTTCGGCTAATCCCGGGACTTGAGAGGTCTCTCCGTATTTTATCCATTTTTTGCCATCAAAACTTATAAAACCTGAAAATGTATTTCCGTGTCTTTCAAGTTTAAGCCAAACAAAAGAAATTTTCTTTTCATAATTTTTACTGCTCGCTTTGTGCATACATCCGTCGCCATATTCATCCCACTGCATTCCGTAGCGCTTTGGAGTTGTGAATATTAAGATAGATCCATTACTACCCGGTTCTGTTTCGTAGCTTTTGGTGATGTCGTTTCGTACAAAAATACCAGTCCTGAACCATTCGGTTACGTTGTCTCCAAATTTAGTTACTTTCACCGTAGCAATGAAATTACCTTTTACTGAATTTTTCAGATAAACTGTACCGTAGGAATCTTCAGCATGATAAAAATCTGTGCCATGCACGACTATTTGGAATTTGTTATCAGCTTTGTTTACATCAAAATCACAAGGTTCTGCCGTTCCCGAACAATAGGTGGCTAAATCACTTTGTTCAAAAGAGACTGAATGGAACGGGTAAACTTCAAATTCTGTTTGGGAAATATGATTAATATCAACTTTGTTAATTCCTGCTTTCGGGCGAAATGTAAAATCGACTTCTTGTGTTTGCTTGGGAAGGATCCCTGTCAATTTGGACACAATAAGTTTTTCATTTACAAATAAGTCAACGGGTATTTCAACTTTTTTTGTTCCCACATTTTTCACATTAATACTTGCTGTTACTTCAACACCAGCCGGCACAACTGGATTTGATAATTTTATCTCGCTGAATAGAAAATCAATTGCTTCGCCTTTTAGGTCAATGGTCAAATAAGGTAAATTCCCAATGGCAACAGTGTGTTCACCGGGCAAAGAAAATTGGTGATTAAAAATGATTTTTCCAACATTATTTTTGATTAGAGGAAACTTTTTAGTTTCAACAATATTCTTGTTTACGTAAAAATCAACTTTCTCTATTCCAGTCGAGCCGATGTTATTAACTTCAGCGCTTATTACCAAATGTTCACCCGTAGAAAAATTATCATTTTCAGTATCATGATGATGTTTTATTTGAAAATTTGAATATTCAAATTTTGGAATTCCTTCAATTAATCTTTCCGGTTCAACTTCCGGAGTTTCAATCAAAAAATTATCTTGATAGATATTATCCGCCAAATAACAGGCGCAAAGTTTCATTTTTCCCTGTTTGAGATTGTAATAGATATTATTTTCCACTGTCCAGCCGGATGACATGTTATCAAACCAGAAAGCCACATTGTCATTAAAAAAGCCGGGGTAAACATCGTGGATCAAATTATTTCTGATAATAGAATCATGCGTAAGCCCTGAACTGGTTATCGCACCGGAATCATCCGCGCCATCCTGAACATGATGCAGATGATTATATTCAACCCGGTAGCCACCTTCCAACGCTTCTTCCACATTATTCCAGCCGCCCACATTCATGGCATATCGTCCGAGTGTATTTGTAATTTCATTGTGCGAAATCGTTGTGTACAGGGAATTGTGAGCGCCAATGCTGTGACCACCGCATTCCGACACGAAATTGTAGGACACAACCGTCTCACGCACCACATCGTTCCACTTTTCCGGATGGGGATTTCCCCTGACTGCAATTCCTCCCTTTTCTGCATTAATTATTTTGTTGTCTAATATTTTTGTTTGATAACACCCGGTTGAAACGAGAACGCCAATACCAGCAACATTCCTGACTTCCGAATCAACCAGCTCACAGTTTTTAGCATATTCAAAGGACACGGCATTTCCACCAGAAATTGAGCCATCAAAAGTTAATCCATAAAAACGTAAGTTTCTTACTGGCTTTTCAGCTTCTCCTTTTATGATTAATAATTGATTTAACAGGGGTGATATAATATCCGCTTCGTTGGGATCGCTAACTTCTCCTCCGGGGATAAAGCTCACTTGTTTTTTCTTCTGATCATAATACCATTCACCTGCTGTGTCGAGCAAAGCTTCAACATTCTCAATATAATATCTCGGCGACACATGCACTAATCCTTTTTGCGGCGTTTTTAAATATATAATTTGATTTATTTCATCAATCCTGGAAATTGAATTTACTCCCTTATGCCACCGCAAAACAAGATGGATTCTACTATTGTCCAAACCCTGCCAGTCTTTTAAATCACCTGTTCGGAATTTAAATTCAGTAATTTTAGCAGGCATGTCAGCCGGTGTAAAATATCCTTGATTTGGTGTGCGGGCAAGTGTTTGCTCTTTGCCATTGACGATCAGTTTTGACACATTCATCTTTTTAACTGACGCAATCAATTTTCCATTCTTCTTTTTCCAACCTGATATTTTTTCCCCACCTGAAATAACGGGTTTTTCACCAGGATAAGCTGCATAAGTAACATAAAAATCTTTTAATTTGTGAAACTCAAATGCACCTGATGGCAATGCCGTTTCACATCTTTCACCGCCGTATTCCGCATTGAAAAATATTGGTTCATCTAAAAAATAGTAGCCATCACGAATCATCACCAAAATATCTTTTCCATTACCATATTTGTAAGAAGAACCCACATATCTATTATCTTCAACTTTTTCCTTCAATGTGTAAACTTGTTTCTTTAATTGAAGAACCGCCTTTTGTGCTTTATGAATTGTGGCAAAAGGGCCATCATTTTTTAGTTTATTGGGAACCGGCAATGTTCCTGACCAACTGTCATTTCCATTTGTCGCCACATAAAAATCTGCTTTGGTTTCTTCATAAGAAAATCGTTTCCATTTTTGGTTGCGTAAAAATTTTCCGTCGGCGAAAACGGTTGAAAATATCAAATTAAAAATAACAATGAGTGTGCTCAATATTACAAATCTTTTCCAATTCATTAAAATAATTTCTCCTTCCAAATAAAATTATCTCGTCAAAACATTTTTTTATCGTAGTACAAGATGCCATCTTGTCCTACCTTAATAATACTTTCCAATTAATTAACAGCATGTTAATTGAGAGACATCTACCAACTAAAAGAAATTTCAAAAAGTCCGACCATTTTGCACTACTTTGCATAATAGTCAAGACTTTTTTGCATTCTTTTGCATTTTGGTCGGAAAAAGTACACAGCATCAAATTTCTTTTAAACCCAAATGATGAAGTAGCCAGAATTAAAAAGTGATCAGAGAAGAGCGCTGGAGTTAGCAAGTGGGCGAATCTACCTTTCGACTAATGCTGGGGTTTTCATTGCTCCAATACTCATCACTCCAACAATCCTTATATTCTCAAATATGGACAATCAGAACATCGACAACAAAATGGTTTTAGTTGGTGCAAAAGTGGTTAATAAGCCCGATAAAACATTTCCATCCCCTTAACCTGCCCCTGAAATGAACCGGTTTTGTAATTTACCATCAATCTTAAAACCGGCGTTATTTCTCCCCATCTTGTAATGGTCATTGTTTTTTTCCCGTAAATAACAAGCGGCACCTGGAGTGCTTCCCCCTGCTTTAAGATTCCTTTGAAAGATTCCATTTTGTAGCTTGCCCGGGATTCATCAGTCAATTTCATCTCAAAAACGATATCTTCGTTAACTAACTTTGAGTTGAGATTAAATACAGGTAGCGCTGGAATTACTCCCATTGGCAGCCTATCTAACTTTGTCGCCATTGCCTCGGCAAACATTCCCATGATATTCAATTCTTCCTGGGATTTTATTAATGACAAATAATTTTCATCAATTCCGTGTTCATTTTTTGTCCATGACACTTCATCTAAAATAGCTCCATCCGGAAGGATCATTTTTATGCTTAATTTATCTTTTTCAACATCTACCAAAACATAATGATTAATTGATTTTGCAAAAGCAATAAAAGGATTTTGAACTACCGGGTACAATGTCGCCCCAGCGCCACCGGTTGTAATGTAAGTCACCGGAAATGAATTCGGCTGCGATATTGGTCTGGTAGGATAAAACCGTTCATAATTATGAGAATGCCCGGCGAACACAATATCCACTTTATATTTTCGGAACAATTCTGGCCAAATTTCCTTACCCCAAAATGAACAGTGTCCGCCAAAATTATAGCTTGGTTGGTGCATAATCACAAACTTCCACTTTGCTTTAGAATCTGCCATATCCTTTTTGAACCATTCAATCATTTGAGCATTATAGGGATGGCGATAGTCCAGTGCAACAAAGTGTGCGTTCCCGTAATCAAACGAGGACCACAATTTCAAATGATTCTTTTTAGGAAACAGAAAATGGCTGAACAAAACTGCCTCATCCCCATCGACTTCATCAGCTTCATGATCTCCGACAGCAGAAAACAATGGGATGTGATTTATTATTTTGCTTGCGGCATTAAAATAGTGCTCGCCCCATTGTTCATAATCCCCGCCTTGACCAACAAGATCTCCCGAGCTTAAAATCAGATCAGGATTTTTCTTATTTATCTGATCAACAATTTTTTCAAATATGTGCGGCTTTGATCGACTGTCCCCCATCACAGCAAAACTAATTGACGAACTTTTTGAAGAAAGTGTTGTAAAAGCGCTTTCCTGACTTTTTACTTTTTTTCCGCTTACCCGGTAATAATATGTTTTTCCGCCTATTAAATTTTCAATTTTCGCCTGGTATAAAAAATGTCCTTTTTTTTCGGCAATGAACTCCGCTTTTTGGAAATCAGATATAGACTTATTCAAACCATAAAACACTTTAAAATCGATTTTGCAGTCACTCTCCCAACGAATTGTAATGGAATTATTTCCTGGATCAACCAGGTATGGTCCTTTGGTTATTGTTTGGGCAAATAGTGAGAATTGAAACAATAAAACAAAAATTGTCAGGCAGAAAAATTTAATTATTTTTTTTTGTTGTGTCATTCTTTGGTTTCCGATTGGTTTGTTAATAATACCGACATTTTTTTGGGTTGTAGTTGTGGGACAAGATGGCATCTTGTCCTACTATTTCACCCATGAAGAAAAAATCTTTTCGATGGTCTGATAAGTTTCCCAATTACGAATTTCAAAATCATCCGAGGACAAGATGGCATCTTGTCCTACTATTTCACCCATGAAGAAAAAATCTTTTCGATGGTCTGATAAGTTTCCCAATTACGAATTTCAAAATCATCCGATGACAAGATGGCATCTTGTCCTACTATTTCACCCATGAAGAAAAAATCTTTTCGATGGTCTGATAAGTTTCCCAATTACGAATTTCAAAATCATCCGAGACTTTCTTGTTTGCGTAAATCGATTTCACAAAAGACAATTCTTCTTCAAGCATTTTTTCTCCTGCTATTTTTCCATTATGGTCGGAAATATTTATCATCAATAGTTTCCGAGGAGCAAAAGCAGCGCAAAGATCGGGTAAATCATAAGCTGTCATTGAACCGGCAACTGATGAAAGTATAAATGACGGTTTATAAAAATGATTCATAACAATTGAACTATAAGATATTAGTGGCTCAACAAGAGCTACCTTTGTAATACGATCATCGAAAACAGCAGCGTGCAGTAAAGCAGGACACATTTCCCGATGCGCTACTGCGGATATTTTTTCAATTTTAAGATTTTCACGACTTTGTAAATAATTTATTAGCCTGCTAATATCACTGGCATGAATTCCCACCAGACTTGAAGCAGCTTGAATTGAAGCGAACCAGATGTTGTATGAAGCCTTTCCCAGCCTAAAATTATAAGCATCGCCGCGGAATGCCCCCGGTCCTGTCTCTCCCACCCCGAGAAGATCAGGCGCCAATACAAGATAGCCGTTTTTTACAAACCATTCCATTTCTTCATTCCTGCCGGCATCAGCGCTCTTACTTTCCGGGTGAAGATAAATAACAGCCGAAGTTGTCTTCTTTTCCGGAACCATCATTATAAAGGGAATCACATAATCACCATCGCCCTGAATAAAATATTTTTCAATTGAATAGCCCACCCGATTGTGTCTGCCTGTGAAAACCGCATCTCTGGCTTCAGTTGGCTTAAAATAACCTGATAATTTTAATGCCGTAGATTTAGCTTGTTTCAAATGGCTGTTTATTTTAAGTCGGTAGTGTTGAAGCTTTTTCAAATTTAATATGGCTTCTTTCTTATTCAAACTAAAAACAGTTTCTCCCATCAGGGAAGAAATTACCTGTCCTGTCTCTGTTATTTTCAATTCTTCAGCAGATAAATATTCCACATCTTCATCCTCCGAATCGCCCAGTAAACTCAAATGTTCCTGAAAGAACGCATACATCGCTTCCCTGTTCTTTTTGGTGGAGGCATGACCATCATCATCTTCAACCATAGAGAAGTTTTTTTCTTTATTAAATAGTTTGTAAACGTTAGCTACTTTGTTTGCTGTTTCCCTTGCGCCTTGGATACTGAAAAAATCCCTGGTGGTTGTGATCATTAATGCTGGTTTTGGAGCTCTCACTTCAAGCAGATCTGCGTGGTCAATTCCACTGGCAATTCCATGATAAAAATTCTGCTCTGCATCTTGAGGCCCGATTGATTCCACTAATCGTTTAAAACTGTTAATGTAGCATTCCGGTGCAGCAGCCTTAATTCGTTCATCAAAAGCTGCAATGTAAGAAGATTGGGTGCCGCCACCTGATCTGCCAGTAATACCAATTCTTTCCGGATCTACTTCTTTTCGAGTCAAAAGATAATCAACTGCACGAATACCATCCCAAATCATATAGCGAGCTTGTGAGCTTCCATTGAGAAAACATTGGGCGCCAGGGAAAGAATGTTCCAGGGTCGGACCGCCAATCCGGGATACTCCGGTTTCCGGATCAAAATATTCCAACCTTTCTCCCTGTCCAACAGGATCAAACGCGAAAACAATAAATCCTTTCTTCACTAAATTAAGAATGACATGTTGGTATGTTTTACTTCTAAAACCATTTTCCGTATGTCCGCTGCAGTATATTACTGCCGGTGTTTTTCCTTTCAGACCAGTAGGCCTGAACAATCCTGCAGTAACATAAAATTTTGGTTGGGACTCAAAAATAATTTTTTCAAGCAGATAACCATCTTTTTTCACGACATCAACAATTCTGGCATTCAGTGGTGTTTTTGGGGGGAATGGCCCGACGATCTCAAATAACGTTTCACGTACTTCTTTTTGCCTGTTGAGCCAATCACTCTTTGTTTCCAATTTCGACACTTCGGAAATTCGTTTTTCTAAAAGCATTATCATTTGGTCGCTTAAATGATGATACAACGAATTTGAAGCATCAGAATATTTCATCCACTTCTTAATTACCGACAGATCTTCATTTTGTGCCATTGAAAAATTGACTCCAAATAAAACCAAAAATTCAGCAATTAGCAAGAAGAGAATCATCCTTCTGACTAAAATAAAATGTAAATGTTTTTTTGTCGGTCTCATTTTTATTCCTTTTTTTCATCCGTTGGGTTGTTTCTATCCGTTGGATTTTTTTTACAGCTTAACATATTTTTCCTATTTTTGCGGACTTTGGAATCACAACTTTATTCAACCAATTTTCGAACTCTTTTTGCCGGATTGAATCTTCAAGCAAATCATCATCAATTGCATGCTGCCAGCGGAGATCTTTTCGCGATGGATCTGCAAAGATAGTATCAAACTGATTTACGTATTTCTTTACGTCATCATGACTTTTAAAGAAACCTTGTTTCATTAACTTTTCTTTACGGGCTTCGATTAATCTGGCAATTTCGTGAAGATCATACTCGGGATGATATTGTGTTGCCCAAAAAATTCCATTTTTATGTTCTACTGCAACTGCCTGAACATTTGTAAATTCGTTTGAAGCCAACAATTTTGCGCCCGGCGGTAATTCTGTGATTTCATCATCATGACTGATGAAACCATCAAACACCGGAGGCTTGCCTTCATACATCGGGTGATTCTTGCCTTCTTCTGTAAGGTGAATTTTCCGTGCAACTCCCATTTCCCTTCCTTTGGGATTCACTTCAACTTTTCCACCGATGGCATAAACTGCAATTTGGGCAGCCCAACAACTGCCAAATTGGGGAACACCCACTTCATATCCCCGCCTGACAAGATCCACCATTTTTGTTACCTGTTCATCATTGTCGTGATATACAGTTAAATTACAACCTGGCCACAATATGCCATCATATTTCTCCAAACATTTTTCATCAGGCAGTTCATTCCCTGAATCGCTTGAATAAATTATGTCACATTTTGCACCTGGTAAATGTTGTAATAATAATTTTGCGTATAATTCTCCCGCCAAAGTCATACCAATAGATTCAAACTGTTTCCTGCTCGGTTCCGGATAACCATCTATAATTAAAAATCGTAATACTTCATTCATACTCAACTCTATTTTCATTATTTGTTAATCGTTTCAATTATTTTTGGAAGATCTTTATAATCTTTGAAAATTGCATCAGCCTGGGTGTTATTACTTCCCCGGTCAATTGCCGCAGTGCATAACACAGCTCCCATCCCCAATTTCTTCGGACCGATAATATCGTTATGTTCCCGATCACCAATATGGACAAGCTCGTTTAATTCAATTCCCAAACCATCGCTTGCAGCATTGAAAACCCTGACATCTGGTTTAGAAAAGCCCTGCTCATCAGAAAAAACAAATACATCAAAAAATCCCAACAAGCTCTCATCTTCAAGAAGTTTTCGTAAGGTGCGTCCGGGACTGAATATTGTATCTGAAATTACAGCAAGCTTAAAATTCTTTGAAAGCTCCGCAAGTGTTTCATGAACTCCTGTCACAAAATCAGGTCGAAAATCCAATTCCATCTCTTCATGAAGCCGAATCAATTCGTTTATTTCAGATTCAGGAAGTTGTTTGCCCAGTCCTTTTAATACAAGTTTAAGGCGTTCCTGAACATTCCAGGTAACATGCTGATCAAGCCACACTTTTTTAAAAGCAGCATCCACAGCATCATAAACACTATTTACCAATTCAAAAGAAGCAGGTGAATATTTATTTATAAATTTGTGAACCAGTTGACGTCGTTCAACAGATTTTGATGGTCTGCCGGCAGCTTTTCTTTTTGGTTCGTCCGAGTCATCAATAAAAACCGTGTCCCAGAGGTCGAAAGTTATTCCTTTAATCATATATTCCTTCTATGTTTGATAAGAATTCTCTTAATTGAAATTCCAAGCTCCAAATCCAAAATTCCAAACAAGCTCCAATGTCCAAATTCCAAAAAATAGATGTTTCGACATTTGATTTTTGGAATTTGGAATTTATTTGGAATTTGGAGCTTGAGTTTTGGAATTTTCATATCTAACGAACAAAATTAAACTTCACAAAAACTCAAAGCAATTTCTCAATTATCCCAACAACATCCCCTTTCTCCACTTTCCGAGGATTCATCGGACAACACGGATCTTCAAGCGAGTAATCTTCAATTTCCTGAATCTGATCTTTTGCGATCCCAATCTCTTTCAAATTAGTTGGCATACCCACAGTACCAAGCCACTCTTCAATTTTATCAATCACAGCATCGGCTTCATTTTCCGTACCTAAAACATGACCGAGTGAAGCAAGTTTTTCCTTTGCAGCTTTATCAGCACAATTGTATTTCATCACTTCAACAAGAATCGCTGCATTTGCAAGTCCGTGGTGAGTATCATAAAAAACTCCTAAAGCATGAGCAATTGAGTGATTCAATCCCAAACCTTTTTGAAAAGCAGTTGCTCCCATCGCTGAAGCCATGAGCATCTCACCTCTTGCCTGGATATTTGTCCCATCCTTAACTGCGATGGGCAAAAATTTATAACTTCGATAAATTCCCTCTTTTGCAATCCCATCTGCAAAAGGGTGGAAAGCATCAATAATGTAAGCTTCTAAATTGTGGACAAAGGCATCGACGCCAGTTGCAGCAGTTAATTTTGGCGGCAGAGAAACTGTGATTTCAGGATCAAGCACAGCAATTGTTGGCATCATAAATGGTGAAAAAATAATCGTTTTCTTGTTACTGCTTTTAATTGTGATCACGCTGCTTCTGCCAACTTCGCTGCCGGTTCCAGCCGTTGTTGGAATCGCATAAAAAGGCGGCATATTATTGCTGATAAAATCAGACCCACCTTTGGTGTCATCATATTTTTCTAGTGGTCCATCGTGGGTAGCCATAACTTTAATTGTTTTAGCAACATCAATGGGGGAACCGCCACCGAGCCCAATAATAAAATCACATTTTGAATCTTTGTAAATTTTTGTACCATCAAATACATTATCATCAGTTGGGTTGGATTTGACACCACTAAAAATTGCAATATCAATCCCTTCCGATTTGAAATAATTTTTCAAAATGTCTGGCGTACCAACATTTTCTAATCCTTCATCCGTAACGAGAAGTCCTTTTTTAAATCCCGCTTGTTTTATAATTCCCGGCAAGTCTTTTATTGCACCCGGACCGTATTCAATTCTGGTCGGGAATGAATAAGTATGTCTTGATTCTGGCATTTTTTATCTCCTGTTTTATTTGTTATATTTAACCGCTAATTTCGCCAATTACGCTAATTATTTTCTTTCGTAAATGTTCAGTTGTCTGTTGTATCAATGTCATTCTGAACGAGGGATGGGGGAGAGTGGAGTTGTGAAGTGAAGAATCTCTTATTATTTTTACAAAAGTTTATATGTTAGGAAGATTCTTCGGTCGCAAGCTCCCTCAGAATGACCTTTACAGCCAAGCTGAATAGTCACTTTCTTTCTTATTTTAATTCGCATAATTCGCGAAATTCGCGGTTCATCTTTCACCACAAACTATTATAATGCTCCCTCGCAACTTCAAAATCACTTTCATTTATTTTGCTGCTTTTTGATGGCCCTTCCGGGATTTCTTCATTTAAATAAGGAAGAAATTCTTCATCTTTTCCACCAAGTTCATAATAAAGCTCTCGATGAAGTTGAAGGCTCTGTTCACCAATTTTCATCAACTCTTCAAAAGAGTAATTAAAACCTGTGGCTGAATTCACCATTTCAACCATTTCATCAAATGTGTAGATATTCCCAGGGCCGAAAATAAACATACAAAGGCTCAACGTATCAACCATTGAATAGTAGATTTGGGTCGTTCTCGCTATTTCGACTTTATTTTTATCCAGGGCATCCGGTTCAGAGCTAATTGTTAATCCCAGACTTTTTAATGAACCAGGATCACTGGCTATCCAATCATGCTCAAGTTTCATGTGATCACCTGGATTAGGTCCGGTGAGATATCCAAAACCAATTCCCGGTTTCTTTCTCGGCATGTGCGCTGGCAAGCCCACTCCTCGTGAAGCCCTGATGTAAGGCTTTGTCTTTTCGCCCAATTTCTCTATTGCTTTAAAAACACCATCAGCAAGTAAATTTCCTGGTTGCCCTTTTCGTAATGCAATATCTTCTAACAGTTCGCACGCTTTTTTTCCATCCCCAAATTTGATAGAATAGTCAAGCTCATTTTCATTTAACACTTCATTCTCAAAACAATCCATCATCCAGGCAATTAGATTTCCAGCAGAGATAGTGTCCATCCCAAGTTTATTACAAATTTCACATGCTTTCAAACCATGATTAAAATCATCTGCGAGTCCTAAATTTGGCCCAAGGATAGCAATGCTTTCATATTCTGCAAGAGCAGTAAAGTCAGCATAGGGAGAATCTTTTGCATATTTTTTCTTGCAGGCAACATAACAAGCCTTGCATGCTTTCTTTTTTCCAACATATTTTTTATCAATATTTGCATGACAAATCTCATCTTCAAATTCGCTTGAATCCACAAACGCTTGTGTAAAATTATGTGTCGGCAAATTACCAGCAGCTTGATTTAAATCTAATAGCCCAAATGTTCCCTGGTTTTCAAGAACTTTCATAAAGGAACCGGCTTCGTATCCTTTTTGTCTTTTTGCACCGAGTTTATTTATCTCCATTATTTTGTTTCTATTTTTAAATTGCGGCTTCTTATCACCTGAAACACAAATCGCTTTTAGATTTTTCGAACCCATCACAGCGCCAAGCCCTCCCCTACCGGCATAATGATCGACTTCAAACATAATATTAGCGCACGCCACAAGATTCTCACCTGCCGGTCCAATGGAAGCCATACTGTATTTTATTACAAGTTCGCTTTTCAAAATTTCGTTTGCTTCAACTCTGTCTTTACCCCATAAATGACGGGCATCGATAAAATCACACGAACATGTTCTTCCAACTGTTGTTATTTTTACATAAACAGGTGAGTCCGCTTTTCCCAGGATAACCAGCCCATCATAACCAGCTCGTTTTAAATCTGGTCCGAACTCACCACCTGCCTGAGAAAGATAAGTGCCAGTTGTTTCTGGTGACAGTGAAAAAACATTTACTCGTGTAGCGCCGCATACATTCTCTCCAGCAAACACACCAGTAGCAAACACAAGAGGATTTTTCGGATCAAATGGATCAATGTTTTTATTATCTCCAAAAAAATCTTTAAAGAGTTTTGCTGCTAAAAATGATCCACCAAGGTACTTAAAATAAAAATCTTCATTACTTGACACTTCTTTCCAGCTTTTATTTGTCAAATCAATAATGAGTATTTTCCCTATAAATCCAAAC
This sequence comes from Candidatus Zhuqueibacterota bacterium, assembly GCA_016783825.1. Lineage (GTDB taxonomy): Bacteria > Zhuqueibacterota > Zhuqueibacteria > Thermofontimicrobiales > Thermofontimicrobiaceae > Nigeripontimicrobium. The sequence continues at coordinate 14,626 of JADHVV010000032.1, forward strand.
ATTTTTTACCTCCTGTGTATGATTTTTTTTCGTTGATTTTAAAAATCCAATCTGGATAAATCAATTCAGAAAACATTGCAAACAGAGTCATATATACTAATTAGTGTCTGTCCGAGAAAGCAGTCATTCCGGTTGGAGCGTAGCGGAATACCGGAATCTTGTGCATAAAACCATTAGATTCCGGCACAAAAGATCGCCGGAATGACAAATTTCGGACAGACACTAATTAAGTTTTGCTCTCTTCACATCTAATTTTCCCATTCTGAAAAATAAAAATTTTATCAGCAAGCCTTTCAGCTTCAAGAGAGCTGTGAGTGATGTGAAGCGTTGTAACTTTTGTCTGTTCCCTGATTCGTTCTAAAAGTTTAAACATATCTTCCCGGGTGTCATCATCTATTGCACCCATCGGTTCATCTAAACACAAAATATGTGGAGAAGCTGCCAAAGCACGACCCAGGGCAACACGTTGGGCTTCGCCACCGCTTAATCCTTGCGGTTTTCTTTCTAAAAGATATTCAATTCCTAATAATTCAGCTAATTCATGAATTCTTTTTTTTATCTCTGTTTTAGACCACTTTCGAATAATTAATGCAAAACCGATTTGGTCTTTTACCTTCATCGTTTGAAATAAGGCAATATCCTGTGGGACATAACCAATATTTCTATTCGAAGCTTTTAACCGTGTTACATCTCTATTCGCCAGTTTTACGCTGCCTTCTCTAATGGGACGAAGACCGCAAATTGCTTCCAGAACAGTTGTTTTACCGCAGCCACTTCTTCCCATCAAAACACCATACTGCTGTGCTGGCAGCTCAAACGAAACATTTTCTAAAACAAAATTACCTTGTTGGATTTTTAGATTTTTTACTGAAATCATGATGTGATAACTTAACCTGAATTAATAAAATTCAATAAATATGGTAGTTTTGGGATAGCTTTTAATTATTTTGAAGATCAAGGTCGAGATCAAGATCAAGAAAGACTTCAAATGCCTTCCTTCTTAAGCTTGACCTTGATCTCGACCTTTCTCTGTAATTTTGAAAGTCCTTGCAACTATATCAATTGTAATAAAAATAATAATGAACACTAATTTACAAATACAATCTTCCCCCACCAAAACTTCGAACTAACACTAACACAAGAATCGCTGCAGTTACCATCATCAAAGAAACCGCAACTGCTGCCTCAATATTTCCGGTACTCATTTCAAGATAAACCGTTGTCGGAAGCACTTCTGTTTTCATCCGCGTCGCACCGGAAAAAAGGAGAATAGGCCCAAATTCACCCAGGGCACGTGCCCAGGCAATCGTACCGGCTGCTAATACGCCATGTCGTGCCGCAGGCAGCGCCACCAGCCAAAATGATTGACTTCTGCTCGCGCCAAGCGTCAACGCAACCTGCTCCTGGCGTTGATCAATCTGTTCAAAAGTTGATCTCATGACTCGAACAGCAAAAGCACAGGCTACCATAAACTGGGCTAAAATGACACTTGGCAACGCATAGGTGATCGGAAAAATACTTTCAATCATTTTCCCAAAAGATGTTTGAAAAAATATCAAAAGGCTCAATCCAATTACCAAAGGCGGCAAAACAATCGGAATATCAAGCACCGCATCTAAAAAACTTTTACCCGGAAAGTTAAAACGAGACATCAAATATCCAATTGGAACAGCGACCCAGATTGACAGTAACGCAGTCAGGCTGCATGAAAACAAGCTCAACCTAATCGCAAACCTGATCTCACGACTGGCAAAAATATTTTTAAAATCCTGAACTGTTGTGTAAGTCGTATCCGCTAACAAAAGTCCCACAATAAAAAATATATAAATCCCACCAATTAAAATCAATCCAATATAAAATGGAATATCTGACGGCGATTTGTAATCCAAACTGTTTTCAGATTTCTTTTTCATATTGCTTATTCAACTCTCCACCGAAAACCTGTCGATTCAAATTGCTGTTTTGATGAATCAGATTGAATTGCCGAAATCAGCCTTCCCATTAAATATTTATATTCTGAACTTTTGCCGATTGCAATTGGCTGCACTGCCTTTGCTGCCGGATGATGAATTGGAATCACATCCAATTCATCGTGAACATGAATTGTGTTGGCAAGATAAAGTATTGCCACATCTTCCCGGCCAGTCTTCACACGGACAGTCAAATAATCTGCAGTCGGCGCATCACCGTATGTAATATTTTTTTGAACCGCTTCATAGATCCCGGCTTCCTTTAACAGCCTGTTCGTCAATCCGCCTAAAGCGCTGTATTTGGCATTGGCGACTGCAATTTTGATTCCGTGTTGTGTTAAATCGTGAAGTGTTTTGATTTTTTTCGGATTTCCTTTTTGTGTTAACAGTACAATGTCAGTCTCTGAAATAGTTGCTTCATCAAGAAAGAGATTATTTATCTCCTCCAGGTAAGATTTGTCACAGGCGAAATACCCATCAGGTCGCTGTCCGGCACGCATTTCACCGACAAGAATACCGCATCCATTATAAGTAGTGAGAATCGAAACACCTTCCCGTTTTTGAAAATCTTTTAAGGTCTTTTTTATGGCGATGCGATTAAGACCACCACTGAAAAGAACAACTTCCGGTCTCCACGCCCATTTATCACCATCTACAGGATCGTAGCCGAAAAATTTAAAGGTTATTAATCCTTTGTCTCTTGCGCTCAAATAGCGGGCAAAACGTAAGGCATTTGTTGGCTGCTTACTTGATTTAAGAACTCCTAATGTAATCTGTTTGGGTTCGGCATCAAATATTGGAATGTGTATTGCTTCTATTTCAGGATATTGATTAGCGGTTGCATTCCAAATAATACCTGCATCGACAGAACCAATTTTAATATCATTGGCTATTTCAGGAACAGTCGGTTTGAACACGCCGTTTTTTTCAACATGGTTTTTTAGCTCTTGCCACTTTCCAATTTTCTCTAATATTTTCTTTGTCTGTTTACCAATTGAAGCAGCATTTGGGTTACCAAGCGAAATTTTAATATCCTTTCGAAGTAAATCATCAATTGTGAAAATGTTTTTAGGATTCAATTTCTGCACGCCAATAACGGGACGCATATAGGCAAGTGGAAAACCTTCAGCTACCAATCCTTTTTCCCGGGCAATGTCAATATAACTATTATCACCAGCAAGATAAAGGTCAGCATCTTTTGCCACCCGCAAACTGGTCAGTAATGTTCCAGAACCACCATATTGAAGTTGAATTTTAATGCCATAAATTTCTTCAAACTCTTTCGCCACTTTTTCTACAGGCGGTTTTATACCTGCTGCACAGAAAAATATAAGGGACTCTGACGAACTAATATCGTTTTCAAAATCTTGTCTGGGGAGTAGGAAATAAAAAAGAGCAGCTATAATTAATATTGAAGCTATGGAAACTTTTGTCGCTGTATTCAAAATTTGTTACCTTTGTTTATTCATTTATACTGAATTAATCACATAAGGATTATTGGAGTAATGGATTTATGAAATCTATCTCCATCAATCCAGTACTTCATCACTCCTTTCCAATTTAACAGAATTTTTCTGTTTACAATTTTGCCCAATATGCAAAAAGTTCACTGATTAGCTCCTAAATACGTTCAAAATATCGCTTCCGTTCCCAGTCGGTAACAGCATTGTCGTATGCTGCTTGCTCACAACGAAAAAAGTGAATATAATGATCCATAATATTTTTACCAAATGTTTTTTTTACAAATTCATTATTCGCAAACAGATCGGTTGCTTCACGCAATGTTTTTGGCACATGCTCAACATTTTTTGCTGCGTAAGCATCTCCTTGGAAAATTTCAGGCGGTTCAATCTTGTTTTCGATGCCATCAATGCCAGACGCAAGCGCTGCTGCAAAAGCGAGATAAACATTACAATCCGCACCCGGAATTCGACATTCAATGCGCAAGCTGTTGTCTTTGCCAACAATACGGAATCCTGCAGTACGGTTATCATAACTCCAGGCAAGGCGAGTGGGCGCCCAGGAACCAGCTTGGTACCGTTTATACGAGTTAACTGTTGGCGCATAAAAAACCATCAGCTCTGGCACATGCTTAATCCAACCGCCGAGAAACCACTTAAATTCATTTGATACAAACAATGAACCTAATTTATTTTTGCCTGGGAAAACGTTTTTCTTATCCCGCCAGAGACTCAAATGGATATGACAACTGGAGCCTGCCTGATCTTCAACAAACTTTGCCATAAAAGTCAGACTCAAACCGAGTCGATCAGCTATTTCTTTCATACATTGTTTATACACAGAGTGACGATCAGCCATAGTGAGCGTATCTGCATAACGCACATTGAGTTCATGTTGTCCCTTTCCCCATTCACCTTTGGATGTTTCCACAGGGACACCTGAATATTTCAGATGCCTGCGTGCTGCTGCTGTAAAAATTTCTTCACGACTTCCCTGCAAAGCGTCGTAATCCTCAATATACCAGCCCATTGGTTTCAGATTAGTGTAACCATTTTCAGCGGCTGATTTGTATGAATTTTCAAAAATATAATATTCTAATTCAGACCCTGCTTTTGATGTGTAATTTAATTTCGTTGCTTTTTCAATTTGGCGTCGAAGAATTGTTCGGGGTGCAACCGAAACCAAATGATCTGATTCTTCCTCCTTCACATCGCAAATAACCATTGCTGTTTTCTCAAGCCAACTGGCTATACGCAACGTTGCCAAATCAGGGACCAGATGAAAATCACCATAGCCCAACTCCCAATTTGCGTATTTATAACCTGGGACAGGTTCCATTTCCATGTCCGCTGTTAAAAGATAATTGCAGCCGTGCGCGCCATGTTTTGCTGCATCGTCAAGAAAGAATTCAGCATCAAATCTCTTTCCCATAAACCGACCGTAATGATCAGTGAAAACAACTAACACTGTTTCGATTTCATCATTTTTAACAAGCTTGGTCAATTCTTCAAGCGTAAGCATTCCGCGTACTTTATTTTGTTTCATGTGGTGTCCTTTTTTTATTTAGCGCCTGTCCGACAATGTCATTCCCGCATGTTTTTAGCGGGAATCTCATCCGTAAAACAAGGAGATTCCGGCTCAAAAGATTGCCGGAATGACAGGCTCGACTGATTTTGGACTTCTGATACGGTCCCACATATCTCTAAATATCCACTGCCTGCCCAATCTCCGATGACCGATAAGCAGCATCCACAATCTTGAGAACTTCCAGTCCTTCTTTATACCCGGGTATTGGTTGACTCCTCTTTCTTATACAATTTACAAAATGCTCCATCTGCTGCGTATAAATAATCTGGTCACAATGCTCTTCCCGCTCCGGCATTAATGGTTTATACTCCCCAGGGCAATCACCATTTTTTGTTTTTATCACTGTTGGAAAGACGCTGGCATAACCATCAGTACCAAAAAGGCGCGTGGCTGCTTCGGGACCATCCGTATGTGGCTGCCACCATCCGCTCTCAATGACTGAAGTGGCGCCATTATCCCAGGTGATCATTATGACCCCGGTATCATCCACATCATAATCACCATAATAAGTACCGATTTTTGCGTAGACCTGTTTTGGAAGAGGATCACCAAGCAGGTAACGCACTGTGTCAATCGCATGAACGCCCATGTCCGCCAGAGCGCCGCCGCCAGCAAGTTCTTTTTCTACGAACCAGCCGGTTGGTCCCCAATTTTCATGAATACCATAACCCTTTGTTTTAATGATTTTCCCAAGTTCGCCAGCATCAATTTTATCTTTGATGAAATTAACTTCCGTATCAAACCGCCACATGTGACCGACCATTATTAACTGTTTATGTTCTTCAGCAACTTCAACCATTATTTCACCAACTATTGAATTTATTGCCATGGGTTTCTCAACAAAAACATCTTTGCCATTTTTTAAAAACTCAATGGCATACGGGGCATGAAATTTATTCGGAGTTGAAATGATAACCGCATCAATATTTTTATTAGTTGTCAAACTTAAAACATCATCTGTCGTTTCAGGAATCCCATATTTTGTGGCAAAGTCTTTAGCTGCGTTTAAATCAATATCCACAACAGTTGTCAATTCGACATCTTTTTGTTCTTTTAAACCTTTGGCGTGATAATTTTGAATATATCCTGATCCGATAAATGCAATTTTTATTTTGTTCATTAGCATAATATCCTTTTTTACGACATTTAATATTCTATTGCATTAGTTTCGCAAATCAAATTCTACTCTATATATTTTTCAACCACTGACTTCCACAACAAATAACCATCACCTGTCAAATGCAAACCATCATTTGAATATTCGGGATTCAGCATATTATTCTTCAATGCAAACAATGGAAATAAATCAATATATCTGGCTCTGTATTGGCTTGACAACTTTGTCAATTTTTTATTTACTGCAAGGATCTGTTTCGTTTTATTGACATGGTTTTTAAATTTTGGAAATTCGTCATTCACTGGCAATACACTCTGGACAAGAATTTTTGTCTCTTTTGAATCCGAAACAATTCTCTCAAGTATTTTTTGATAATTAGATACGATGTACTCAACTGATTTACCACAAGCCAGATCATTAACACCAATCATTATAAAAATCGCAGAAGGTTTGGACTCGGTAACTTCATCCAGTCTGTCGAGAACGCCATCAGTCACATCTCCGCTGATACCCCTGTTTTTTATTCGGTTATCATTGAATAACTCATTCCAATTACAGCCATCGCTGATGCTGTTTCCAAGAAAAATGATTTCATTTTCCGAATTTGGTAATTTTTCAAACAATGTCTTTCTTTGATAATAATAGGTTGAATGTTTGGACTTTTTCATTTCCGGTTTAATAATTGTGGAGCTGCACGATAAACAGATGATACTTAATAGAAGCATAAAAATTTTTAATAATCTCATAATTTATATCCTCAAATTATTGTTGCTAAATTAAATAATTCTCCAATCCGCCGCGGCGGAAAACAATCTTCCTATATTTGTGCCATATGGCATTAACTTCGGCAGATTTCTACTATTGATCGAAGATGCGCCGTTTTTTTGGAGCATTGATTCGCCGAAGGAGAATCCAACAGATAAAATGTTTTTCCTTACAGTCATTTCTGTGGGTGACTTTTTTTCACGTGATTCTATATACAAATATTATTCTCCGATTTCAAAAAGGCAAGCCCCCGCAACAGGAGAACAAACATGAACATCAAAATCCAATTTTCTTTTCAAATAAAATTTATTCTTTAGATGGTTGAATAATTCATTTAGGCTGTTTTTTTTCAGCAAAATTGTAGTACATCCCCCCAAACCGGCGCCAGCCAATTGCGCACCAATAACGCCTTCAACGCCGTTTGCAATGTCAACAATACTATCAATTGCTTCGGTGCTACAAGCATATCGCCCTGGTTGCTTTTCAAGTTGAGCATTTTCTGAAACCAGGGAATCCAATAACGAGTCATCATAACGATTATTTGTAGGTACTAACTGCCCCTTTTCGTCCAAAGCGTAAAGACGATCTCCGTTATGGCTCGTTTTAATTAATTGTTTTACACCCTCAAAATCCCGTTTTGAAAAGAGATTTGCAAATTTATTACTGCGAATACATTCTCCAATACCGAACAATACGACATCGCGCAGACGATATTCTCCCAAATCGCGATGTGTTCCAAAATTCAACTCCAATAATTCAGTGTCTTTTTCAGCTATTATCTTTCGCAAATTTTCTCTATCAATATTTTCTGGCAATAACTTTAATGCGGAATAAATATCAGAATCCTTTACACCTAATTTTTCAGGTAAGATATCGCGTAATTGTTTCATGTCTTTTGCTGGTTCCCACAATTGCTTCAAAAGCATTTGCGCAAACTCATAACAAGCTATTCTTTGGTTGAAAATATCTTTTGCTCCGGCACTTTTAATCGCACGTGCGCCGCTATTAGCAATGACTATTTTTAAATCATTAGGGAATTTTACTTTCTGTGCGATATGAAAAGGGAAAAATCCTATCTTTAGAAAGTGGGCTTGTACGCCAGTAAAGATCGCAGCATGATCAGCTCCACCACCGCGCGATCCAACAAACCATTCACTTACACTGCATAACTCAATGAACTCACTTTGATTCATTTTAATATTATTTAAAAAACATGAAGCCAGTGCAGAGCCCACAACTAAAGCAGAGCTCGAAGACAAACCGGAGCCGATTGGGATGTCACCGGTAACCACACAATCCATTCCCTTCAATTGTGTGGCTTCTTTATCAAACAATAATCGCAACAATGGCGCTCGAACATAAAAACTCCAATCGCCCTGCTTCTTTTTTAACATCTGTTGAACATTGTTTGAAGTAATAAAATCGACCCAATCACCGCTAACAAAATCTTCAATTAATTCAGAAATTCGGAAAATTCTTTCCGGAAACTCGATTTCATTTAAATTCCGTAGTCGTACCTGTTCATTTTCGCGCGGAGCCACAGCCATTAATAATTCTTTATTAACAGCCATTACGTTGACATAGCCGCCGCGGTGTTCGATATGCCTTCCCAATAGGTTTATTCTGCCGGGTGCGCGGCAGATAATTAACTTGCGATCCGAGCCATAAAAACTACTAAACTCTTGTAGAAGCTTTAATATTAATTCTCGTCTTTCTTCATTAAAGGAGAAATCATCTCCATAAATTCTTTTGAAGAAATCTTTAACTTCTTTTGATGAAGTTTCGAAGTTTGTAATCCATTCTTCCGCAGTCTTAAAATTCTTCCTGTTAAGAATTTGATTTGATCCTTTTAATTTCTATTAAAATTTTCAATAATAAACGTAGGACAAGATGGCATCTTGTCCTACGAAGTTGTCCATTCAATCTATTATAATTACAATATGCGATCATAGTGTTGAATTAGATCTCAATTTATAATTTGGCTAACTCCGCCCGCCAGTTGGCGGGCGGAGACGTAAACGTTAAAAGGAATTTGGGCTTTAGCCAAATGGCATTAACTTAAGGAAAAACGAGAATTACTTTCATTCACAATTCTAAATTAGTCGTTCACAATTCTCAATTATTTTTTGAAAAGTGTTGATTTTAATTGTGAATTGAGAATTGCGAACTGCTAATTGTGAATGGCTAAAAATTACAAGCTCCAACCATCACGATATTTACGAATTAAATATTCATTCGCTTCTGGCATATTTGTAAACTCGCCTTTTTCTCCATCCCATTCCAGAATAGTATTTTTAGGCGCCAATCGAATCGCAATGTTCCCCATCATCATTGTTTCCACTAATTTTGATGAATAAGAAAAATCAGTGGTGCTTTTTTCACCTTTTTTGATCGCTTCAATCCATTCTTCATGAATGCCGGGTGAGCGTGGAATTGTTTTTTCGGGACGTTTGTATTCTTTCATTTTAGTTTCCGGAACGATGCGTGGATTTCTGCCGTAACAGCCGCACATGATCATTCCTTTATCGCCGATGAACAATACACCGCCATCGCCATCACCCATTTTACGCCCCTGCTCAAATTCATCAGGTCGGGGAGGCATCATTCCGCCATCGTGCCAGGTTAATTTACAAGCAGGCATATCGCCCCGGGCAGGGAATTCATAATAAACGGTTTCTGCAACAGGCCAACTTTCATTATTGAACTCACTGGAACAAGCGTGAACCTTTGTGGGATATTCTAACTTCATTGGCCAGTAAGCATGATCGAAAATGTGCGCTCCCATATCACCCAAAGCGCCGGTACCAAAATCACACCAGGCACGCCATGCCCAAGGCACATAGGCTGGATGATAATTTCGCCATGGAGCCGGTCCTAACCAGAGGTTCCAATCAAGTGAAGGGCGCACTGACGGAATTTCTTTGGGGCGATCCATGCCTGTATCCCAAACCGGACGGTTAGTCCAACAATGAACTTCACGGACTGGTCCGATTGCTCCGTCCCAAATCCATTCACAAACCAATCGACCGCCTTCGCCGGCATGTCCCTGGTTACCCATCTGGGTAACAACATTGGCTTCTTTGGCAATTTCTCTTAAAGCACGGGCTTCTTTCACGGAATGCGTCAGCGGTTTTTGCACAAAACAATGTTTACCCATTTTCATTGCCATTGCTGCTGCGACAGCATGTGTGTGATCCGGCGTACTGACTGTAACAGCATCGATGCTTTTTTCTTTTTCCAGCATTACACGGAAGTCTTTGTATTTGGGCGCTTTTTCCAATTGTTCTGCTAACTTTTCTTTACCCTTCTCCTCTTTTGCTTTTTTCAGCGTTTCAGACATTTTGTTGTCATCGACATCACAAAGCGCAACGATATTTGCGCCTTTTGATACGCTCATAATATCTGATCTTCCTTTACCACCGACTCCAATTGCTGCAACATTCACAATGTCACTTGGCGGTGTAAAGCCTGATCCACCAAGCACATGCCTGGGAACGATTGTAAATGCAGTTGCTGCCACGGCTGAACCACCCAAAAATTGACGTCTCGAAATACTGCTTTTCTGCTTACTCTTTTTTTCTGCCATTTTCCACCTCATTTAATTATGAATTTAATAAAACAAATTTAACCACTAATTTCACTAATTTTTTGATCTTTAAGAAACTATAATTAGTGTCAGTCCATAGCTGTCATTCCCGCCTGCTTTTAGCGGGAATCTCCTCCATAACTCCATAAGATTACTGCTTAAAGATTGCAGGAATGACAGAAAAAGTCATTTTCGGATAGACACCAATTAGTGTAATTCGTGTCATTAGTGGTTTATTACATTTATTTATTTAATATTTTCTCCAGCTTTTTAATCACCAATGATGTTCCCCGCACAGTATGATAAAACACTTTCCAACTGGTTCCCATATAATCCCAGATCACATTGCCATTTTGCTCTGTCAGAGCCAACCACTCACCCAAATCCCAATTTATGACTTTCGTAAAAACGAAATCGTGAATATTTTTAAAAGCCTGTAAATACTTTTCTTCACCAGTAAGTAAATAACCATCTAAAAAACCAACCATTCCTTCTGCCTGCTGCCAGAACTCTTTTGTTTTTTCTGTTGGATCACCATTGCGGACACCCTCGACAAAAAGTCCGCCATATTCCCAATCCACACCGCGCAAATAAGTATGCTCAAAAATTGGTAACACGCGATCCAAATGTTTTTCATGCGGAATCTTAAGAATATCAAGAGCGTGCATGTAGAGCCAGGCTAATTCAATATTGTGTCCATAAGATGTCATATCTGTTGATTTACCATCTTCATCAAATCGATCTCTGCCCCAGACAGTATCCAGTTCGACATTGGCAATTGGAGTCCAATCCGGCTTGAACATTGAAATACCGGTTCCGGTTTCAGGGTGAACCATTTTATCAAAAATCAATTCAATCACATCCTCAAGCGCCTGTCGATGACGTGCCTGTCCGGTGAGTTCATACAGTGTTGTGAACGCTTCCATCAAGTGCATGTGAACATCGAGAGATTTATGGGAACTAATGTCACCTCGGGATTTTTTAAGATTAAATTGACGGTCAAAATGCTCGTAATAGCCGCCAAATTCAGGGTCTGCCACTTTTTCCTGGAGCAGATTAAAAACACGAATTGCTTCATCCTTTGCTTTTTGATCACCTGTTAATAGCGCATATTCGGATAATCCATAAATTAAAAATGAAAACCCGTAAATTATTTTGGTGTCATCGGTTACAGTTCCATCTTCATCAACTATCCAATAATAGCCATCATATTCCTTATCCAAATAATATTCAGACAAAAAATTTACTCCTTGTTTAAGCGCTTCATGTCCGCCTTTCCAATTAAATCCGAGTCTCAACGTGTGAGAAATTGTAAAAATAGCGCGGCACTGTGCCAAAAAAGATTTTTCAGTTACTTCAGTACGTTCACCCTTTTCATCGTAATTCGTTTGGAAGCCTCCGTATTTGGGATCAATTGCTCTTGCTTCCCAGAACGGGATTAGTTTTTCGTTGAAATACTTTTTGGTTTTATCCAGGTAATCTTGCATAATTGTTCTCCAAAACTAAATTGAATTTTTTTCTTGTACAATAATTAAATAACGATTACATTCCGAGCACCTTTTTCGCATTCAAATAATAGATCTTTTCCAACACAGCCGTATCCACACCACTTGAATTTAAAACTTCATGAATTGTTTTCTTCTGTCCTTTATAAACCAAGTCAGTACCAAAAAGTAATTTATCCTGGTTGCGTGTCAGGAATCCGGGTGTGAAAGATGGAACCCTGGTTAATGCATTGGTTCCGGAATCAGCAGAAAGATCTGCAAAAAGATTGTCATATTTTTGCAAAAGTTGTTCTGCTCGTCCACCCTTGATTATTGGTCCGGTTGGATAACTTCCGCGATCATCTTCACTGACTTCTGCGGAAATCTCACTCCACCAGTGAAGCGCATGTGTTATAAAGTTGAGACCAGGAAACGACTGAAGCACTTTCTCCAATCGCGGCAAACCAATTTGGTCAAAATTGCGATAATTATCAATATGAATGAGAACAGGCAGTTTCAATTTTTCACACGCTGCAAATATTTTTCTATTTCGCTGATCATCAATCCACAATCCTGCAAGCATTTCTCCAAATCCTTTAGCGCCCCGTTCTTTATACCTGGCGATGATCGGATAGGGATCAAATTCTCCCGGCTCGCCTCGTCTGGGATCAACATTACAAAATGGTACCAGCCTGTCAGGATATGAACGGCAGCTTCTGATAACCCGCTCTGAGGTAACATAATAATCAATCTCTTCCGGATTTTCCACTGCCATAACACATGCTTTTTCGATTTCCATCTCATCCATCCAGTTCAAAAGATAACGGACGCTTATGCCTGGTCGAGAAAATAGTAGTTTTCCGATATGAACATGGATGTCGATTTTTTTCATAAATTTGATTTATCTTTACAGGTAGGACAAGATGCCATCTTTTCCTACTTTATATTCCAGCCATCAACCATAACAAGAGGATCTACACCTGCTAAATCACTTTCTGAAAATCTTGCAGTGACTTCCCTGCTTTCACCAGGAAGCAAACAAAAATAATTATCACTCCAATAGGTCGGTGCTACTTCATTTCCATTTTTGTCTTTGGTTACCGCAAGGTGAATCATAAATGCCAGTGATGAACTTGGATTGTTGACAAAAACACTTGCAACTTTTTCTCCTCCTTCATCGGAAAAATAGTACGAAATTTCCAATTTAACTTTTGGTAAATTCTGTAAATCCGTAAAATCAGCTTGAGATTTTGGTTCAGTCCTGAATTGGTACCAGCCATTTGAAGTCGGGCCTTCCCCTTTTTTTCCTTCAATATCAGGTACAGTGGATAACCAGTAAAAGTTTTCGGATACTTTTTTACCATTTCCATCTTCAAGTTTTAAACTTAAGAAATAGGTTTTGGTTAAATCAGATGGCAATTTGATTTTGAATACTTCGGTTTTTCCATCTTCAGCAACACTCACATTTGCTGATCGAGAATATTTTTCTGTCAAATCTAAATTATAAATTTGTGCCGATACTTTCAAATCATCGAAGGATTTATAGAAACTGTTTAAAACATAAATTGAATTATCATCATAAGAATATTGCACATGCAATGGTTCACATGCTTTTTTAGCCCCATAGTATCCCCCGCCAACATTCAAATACCAATCAACATATTGCCAGGTAATTGATGCCGGCCAGGCAGCATCATATTTCCATGTTGTAATTCCCAATGCATCGTATTTATTCCTAGCATAAGCTTCAAACATACCCCGGGCGCTTTCATAGTTTAAAACCTGACCTTTATAACAAAACTCTTGAATGCTTTTAGCTTTTCCATACCTGTTTTCCATTGCCTCAATTAATTCCTGGTAATATTCGATACTTTGAAGAACAGTGTGGAAAGAAAATACTTCATTTTGTACGGGCCATAAATTTTCCTGGGGCATCATCTTTCGCATACTCTCATAGGGCGCAACGATACCTCCAATACCGCCCGATTGAGCAAATCCCCAGGCACCGTCTTTTTTATGGGTATAATAATGCGAAGGATTACCATAAGTCCACAATTCCAGTGTACCGGTTCTTGTCCCACCGGTTTTAAAGCGATCTTTAATATTAAAAGCACCGGAGTGTGGCTGATACGTTCTTTCCGGCGTATATTGTGCGATTAAATCGCGGTAAGCTTTATCCAGGTTTTTTGTTGGGAACGTCTCATCGTGTCCTAAAAAATGAACCAGGCTGGGATGATTTCGAATGCGAAGGATCATATCTTTAATATTCTGAATCGCCAGTTCCTCATCAGGAATGCTCCTGCCAAAAATTTGCTGAATAACCATCACGCCGTACTTATCGCAGAGATCATAAAATTCATCTGTCTCACGGATTGAAAAACCTTCTGAACGCAAAGCATTCAAATTTGCTTCCCGGGCATAACGCACTAATGCTTCGTAACGTCTTTCAGTCAGATTCAGCATCATGTCACAGGTCATCCAGGCGCCGCCGCGAATCAATATTTTTTTACCATTGATTTTATAGCCGCGCCAGCCCTCATCATTGATATAAGTTGTGGCTTCACGAATTCCAAAACGAACTTTTTCCTGATGCGAAACTTTACCTTCAACTACACATTTTAGTTGTAAGTCGTAAAATTCCTGCGAGCCAACCGGATGAGGCCACCATAATCTTGGATTGCTGATATTCAGTTGCTTAAATTCTCTCGGTTTGAATGAAACAACCTTACTTTCCCAGGCTGCTAATTTCACCAGCTTTTTAAATTGAATATTTTCAATACGCCCAATCACTACGCCATCAATTTGTCGATCACTTATGTTTAGAAGTTTGACAGAAACAGTTAGAAGTGCTTTATCCAAAGCTGGCAGGTTTAAATCAGTTGACACATAGGGATGTCTTATCGCAACTGGTCCTGTTGATGAGATAAACACATCTTCCCAGATCCCCATATTTAAATCCGGTGGTTGCGGATTGTGATCATCCCAACCTGTGGTCGCTTCGATCTGTTTAGTTCTGTATTTGATATCAGGAATTCTGCCTGGCGCAAAAACTTCAACCGCTAAAACATTTTTCTTGTCAAATCTGACATACAGATTAATGTCAAATTCAAATCTTCGGAACATCCCAATAACTTTTGTTGTATCCGCAATCAACTTTCCATTAAGCCAGACATTTGCCCGGTAATTAATCCCATCAAGATGGAGAACGAGATTTTTTTCAGACATTTCTTCTGGCACATTAAATTCTTTCCGATACCACCATGAGGGATAAAACGGACTGTCATTAGGCATGGAAAGCCATCTTCCCGCACGATAGCCAGGAATTGATTTTAAATTATCTCCATAGTAGGGATCAGGATACATTCCATTATCCACGAGGGCAGCTAATACTGTTTTGGGAACAGACGTGGGGAACCAATTGTTTGTGTCAAATTTTTCAGAACAAATTATATCACCAGCTTTATTGACTTTGGCGGAGGATTGGATTTTCCAATTTTTGTTCAAG
>JADHVV010000206.1 GCA_016783825.1 Candidatus Zhuqueibacterota bacterium
AGCCGGTTCAAACCACTGGATCGCGATGGATGCTGCTGAAGATGTTGGCGGAAACAATGCGGGAACAAGGCCCCTTGAATTATTGTTGCTTGGTTTGGGCGGGTGTACAGCGATGGATGTAATTTCAATCTTAAAAAAGAAGCGATCACCGGTAAAAAATATAACCATCTCTCTTAAAACAGACAGGGCAAAAGAATATCCAAAGGTATTTACGAATATAAAATTAAAATTTATCGTCTCCGGGGATAAAGAAAATATCAAACCGCGGGATGTTGAGAGAGCAATTGAACTCTCAAGTACGCAATATTGTTCTGCCTCCGCAATGTTAAAGAAAACAGCAAAAATCGAATACGAGTATGAAATCGTTGATGAATAGAAATCCCATTAAATAAAACTTGTTTTTTAAAGTTAAATTCATTACTTTTTAAATTATTTATTTGGCAAAATAATTTAAGAAGAATAGATGAAAGTTTCAGAAAAAGAACTCATACGGCTTGCAAAAAAGGGTGATCCGCTGGCGCAATCTGAGATTGTTAAAAATTATGAAAGAATGGTTTACAATCTCGGGCTTCGATTATTAGGGAATGAGGACAAGGCTGAATGTGTCTTGCAGGAGACTTTTTTAAAAGTACTCCAGGCGTTGCCGAATTTTAAAGAGCAATCCCAGCTATCAACGTGGATCTATCGAATTGCCACAAATCAAGCCTTGATGCGATTGCGAACGAAGAAACGACGGATGCAATCGTTTGATGAAAATATTGAAGATGAAAGTAAAGATTATTCGGCTTTTACCCGTTCATTGGAAAAGGACCCATTGTCTGCTCTTTTGAATACGGAATTAAAAGAAAAAATGGATATTGCCATCGACCAGCTTCCTGAAAATTACAAAACAACATTTGTGTTAAAGGATATTGAAGGGCTTGCTTTAAAAGAAATTGCCGACATTATGGAATTGTCTCTTCCTGCAGTAAAATCAAATTTGCATCGTGCTCGCGTGACGTTGAGAAATAAATTAGCTGACATTTGGAATTAACATAATCTAAAAATGAACTGTATAAAATCATTACAACAAATATGTGATCAATTGTCTGAAGACATAGACAGCCCGCTATGTCAGGAGATAAAGGAACATTTGGAACAATGTCCAAAATGTTGCGCCCATGTGGATTCGATAAAAAAGGTTATATATCTATATCAAAATGAAAGCAAAACAGATGTCCCGGAAGCCGTTGACAATCGGTTGTGGAAAGTGCTCAATCTCCAAAAACCTGAATAGAACCTCATTTGCTTTTTCCTTACACTGCCATTTTCACTCTCATAAAAAAATGTATAAACTATAAATTCTTGTTGATTTTTGAAAAACAAATCAATATATTCAGTACAATTAATAACTTATTTGCTAATTTGGGAAATTGGGTAATCAATAGAATGGGTAATTAGTTTATTGGGTAATTGGGAATTTATAATACCGATTATTTTTTTATTACCCAATTACCTTATTACCTATTTACCCAACGTGGTGAACTACTATAAAACACCTTTTTCTTGTGGTGAAAAATGGGAATTTATGAATTAATAATCAAACGGCGAACGATTCGAAAATTTCAGCAGCAGCCGATCTCTTCAGAATTGCTGACCAGCCTGGTGAATGCGGGAAGAGTGGCGCCTTCCGGGGCGAATTTGCAGCCGCTTGAGTTTATCATTGTGAATAAAAAAGGCTTGGTTGATCAGGTTTTTTCAACGCTGAAATGGGCAGGTTATATCGCGCCGGCAGGTAATCCGCCTGAAGGTAAACAGCCAACAGCATATATTATTGTCTTGATTAATACTGAAATAAAAAAGGAAAAGGGCGAGGTTGATGCAGCAGCAGCAATGGAAAATATGATTTTAGCTGCGCTGGATAAAGGTATTGGCTCATGCTGGATTGGTTCTATTAATAGAAAAGAGATCAGGAATATTTTTGGTCTGTCTGATCTATATAAAATTGATTCCATTCTTGCTCTCGGATATCCCGATGAATCACCCGTCTTAGAAGAGACAGAAGATTCGATTAAATACTGGAAAGATGAATCCGGAAGGCTTCATGTTCCAAAAAGAAAAATGGAAAACGTTTTACATGTTAACGGTTTTGATGAAAAATAACTGTTAAAAATAACGGAGGCTAATGTGGCTGATTTGATGGTTAGTATTTCAGGAATTAGAGGAATTGTTGGAGACGGATTAACATCTCAGAATGTAATGCAGTTTGCCCAGGCGTTTGGGAATTATTTGGGAAATGGTGAGGTTGTTGTCGGCAGAGACTCCCGCGTAACAGGGCCGATGTTTCAACATGCTGTTTTTGCAGGATTAATGGCTGCCGGTTGTGATATCATTGATATTGGTGTTTGTTCCACGCCAACCGCACAGATGGCAGTTGAAAAATTAAAAGCACGCGGGGGCATTGTAATAACGGCAAGTCATAATCCAATACAATGGAATGCATTAAAATTGCTTGATTCGACAGGCATGTTTTTAGATGAAACGCAGGGAAGTAAGGTCATAGAAAGCGTTGAGAATGGCGAATTTCAAAATGTGCAGTGGGACCAGGTTGGAAAAATAGAAAGTTATGAAAGTGCCACAGAAGATCATCTTAAAGCTATCTTTAAACTTGACATGATCTCGCCCGACCAAATTGCAAAGAAAAAATTCAAAGTGGTGATCGATTGTGTCAATGGAGCGGGAGGCACAATACTGCCTTCATTGATGCAGCAGCTTGGTTGTGAAACAGTTTTTATGAATGAAGAAACTACCGGTCTTTTTCCAAGAAGCCCGGAACCATTGCCGGAGAATTTGACCGACCTTTGTGAAAAAGTTATTTCAGAAAAAGCGGATATTGGCTTTGCTGTTGATCCTGATGTGGATCGACTGGCTATCGTATCTGAAAAAGGAAAACCCCTTGGAGAAGAATACACGCTTGTGATGGCGATTAAATATATTTTAAAGAAAAAAGACGGGCCAATTGTTGTTAACGCGTCAGTTACGCAGGCGGTTGATGACTTGGCAGAAAAATATAATGCAGAGGTCATTCGCACCAAGGTTGGAGAGATTCATGTTGCAAAAAAAATGAAACAGGTAAAAGCAGCTATCGGCGGCGAAGGTAATGGCGGCGTTATATTACCTGAACTCCACCTGGGACGGGATGCTCCCCTGGGAATAGCCTTAACTTTACAACAGTTAGCTGAATTCAAAGGCACAATTTCCGAACTCCATCAGTCTTTGCCACAATATTTCCAATCAAAAAATAGAATTGAAATAAAAGACATGGATGTCTCATCTATATTAGATACTATTGTTAAAAATCATAAGAAAGATAATATTGACAAGACAGATGGCATAAAAATACTTTGGGCAGATGGCTGGGTTCATATTCGCCCATCTAATACTGAACCAATTATACGAATATATTCAGAAGCCAAATCTGTGGAAGAAGCAGATGCCCTTAGTTTTAAATTTATTAAAGAGATCAAAGAAATACAAAAATAGTAACTATTCAGCTACTAAATGTCATTCTGAGGGAGCTTGCGACCGAAGAATCTCCCCAATATTCATACCTTTGTTTAAATACTACGAGATTCCTGTATAGTCACATTTAAAAAATAAGGAAATACAGACTATGCTTCACTTCCCAACATCACCAACCCCATCCCACGTTCAGAATGACATTGATACAACAGTTAGCTGAACAGTTACAAAAAGTACCAAAATAGAGAACTGAAATGACAGCAGAACAGATCATAATTAAAAAAAGAGATGGACTTGAATTAAAAGAGTCTGAAATTCAATTTGTGATAAACGGATTGTTGCAAGGGGATGTAACCGAGTACCAGATGTCAGCGCTGCTCATGGCGATATATTTTCAAGGCATGACATTTGATGAAATTTATTTAATGACAAAAACAATGGTTGAGTCAGGAGAGCGAGTCGATCTCAGTCATTTGGATAAATTTCCTGTTGATAAACACAGCACCGGTGGCGTGGGAGATAAGGTGTCATTGATCCTTGCACCACTAATGGCAGCAGCCGGGCTGGCAATTCCCATGATGTCCGGCAGGGGCTTGGGACACTCAGGCGGCACGCTTGATAAATTGGAGGCAATCCCCGGCTTTCGTATTAATTTGCCTTTATCAGAATACGTGTCTCTTTTGGAAAAAATTGGCGTTGCCATGATTGGTCAGAACGAAAATATTGCGCCGGCTGACCGCTTGCTTTATGCGCTCAGGGACAGTACCGGCACAGTGCCTTCTATCCCCCTGGTTGTTTGCAGCATTATGAGCAAAAAGATCGCAGAAGGCGCCAAAGGGTTAGTTTTGGACGTGAAAGTTGGCAAGGGGGCATTTTTTCATTCTTTGCCAAAGGCATTAGAATTGACCAATAAATTAATCGCTATTGGTGGAAAATTTGATCTCAAAACAACAGCCCTGGTGACCGCAATGGACCAACCGCTGGGAAATGCAGTCGGGAATTGGCTGGAAACCCGTGAAGCAATAAACACCCTTAAAGGAAATGGGCCGGATGATTTGGTTAAAGTAACAATTGCTTTAGGCGCAGAAATGCTTTGCCTGGCAAAAAAGACAAAAGACATTTCCGAAGCAGAAAAAACCCTAAATGAATTGCTTTTGTCAGGAAAAGCGTATGATAAATTTTTGGAGATGGTGAAGGAACAAAATGGAGATGTATCTGTTACAGAAAATCCGAACACATACCCTGAAAGTAAATACAACATACGAATTGTAAGCAAAAGCGACGGCTACATTCACGCAATTGATTCACTAAAAATAGGTTTGCTCGCAATGGAGCTGGGCGCCGGCAGGATAAAAATGACTGATGAGATAGATTATAGAGCAGGTTTTGTGCTTAATAAAAAAGAAGGAGATGCAGTTGGAATTGGAGAGCTTTTAGTTGAAGCGGCTTTTTCAAAAGAAATGTCCGAAAGTTATATAGAAAATAAAGTATTAGATGCTTTTCAGATAAAAGACCAAAAACCAAACGAACAGAAATTGATACTGAAATATGTGAATGAAAAAGGGGCGTTTGAGTGGCAGGGAAATAGTTAAAAATGCTAACCTGGATAGGCCAGAATCAAAACGTGAATACAAAGGAGTGTTGGATCGGCAGATGCGCCTTGGCGTATTGCTGGAGTAATGGATTATTGAAATCAGTCTCCAACAATCCATCACTGCGACCAGTCGCATCTGCCTGGGCACGATCCAATACTCCCCTATATCAAACATCGACGATGGAAATATCGACAAAATTTTGTCGATATTTGAACAATTGGAGCCTAAAACCGCGTACGAGTTTTTTTATTTCTTTTATTATTAATATGACCCGTATGTTTGCCACAATAATCAGTGGGGGCATTTTTTGTTTCAAACACTTCTGAAATGATGTTTGGACATGACTCGTTTGCTAACTGTTTTGTTTCTTTGCAAATATCCACACGGACAACGCCACTGGGCATTTCAAACGATCTGGGCTGCAAGTTTAATGTGTCATGGGCAGCTTTCATAAATCGAGCCCAGATAGGCAGCGCAACAACAGAGCCTGCCTGCCCGCTGCCGAGCGTTTTAGCAGGATCATCAAAACCAACCCAAACACCGGCAACAATATCCTTTGTAAAACCAATGAACCAGGCATCGGTAAAATCGTTTGTTGTTCCGGTTTTTCCGCCGGCAGGAAAATAAAACTTATAAACAGTACGCGCTTCGTAACCGGTACCATGATTAACTACACCTTGCAACATATCTGCCATAATATAAGCAGTTTCTTTTCGTAAGACTTCCCTGATTTCGGGTTGATGTTCCTCGATGATATTGCCATATTTATCAACGACCTGTGAAATAAAAATAGGTTTTGCTAACACTCCCTGGTTGGCAAACACGCCAAAAGCGGATGTCATTTCTATAGGAGAAACACTCCCGGATCCTAAGGCAATTGCATCAAATGCAGGAATGTCGGTTGTGAGTCCTAATTTTCGAGCATAATCAAGTACAGTTTTGGGAGGAACAACTTCCTGAACCAAGCGGGCTGTTACCAGGTTCAGAGATCTTCTCAACGCTTCTCGCAATGGCGTGGGACCGCCCTGGGACAAATCATAATTATGCGGCGCCCAACGATCTCCATTTGGCAAGTAAAGAACTACCGGTTGATTCAGCAATTCAAAACTCGGCGAATAACCATTGTCAATGGCTGATGTATAAACGATCGGCTTAAACGTAGAACCGGGCTGCCTGGTTCTCATTTGCACAACACGATTGTACTTGGATTCTTCAAAATCTCTGCCGCCAACAAGCGCCAGTACATTTCCGGTTGATGGTTCCAGGGCAATAAAGGCAACCTGCATTTTAAAATTTTCTGTTGCAATTGAATCGAGCAATGCGGAATGAGTTTTTTTCAGTTCGCCCAACGAATGCTTTTTCAGTAGAGAATCCGGCAGGAAATATTTGATTCTTCCCCTTTTAATGAGTTTTTTGTTAAAGTCATTTTGCAATTTTTTCAGGTGAACAGCTACAGCAGTATCGGCACAAGCCTGCAAGCGGGCATCTAAAGGAGTATAAATACTATAGCCGCCGGTATATAAATCCATGTGATAGGTTTTTTGTAAATTTTGCCGGATATATTCAGTAAAATAAGGCGCTATTCCAAACTCTTGAATTTTATCTTGTTTACGAACGAGGATTGGTTTTTCCTTTGTTTGCTGGAATTCCTCTTCAGAAATGAAACCCTGGGTAAACATGTTGTATAAAACAATATTTCTTCTTCTTTTTGCTCTTTCCGGGTGGCGATACGGAGAATAGGCATTGGGCAATTGGAATAATCCTGTGAGCAGGGCGCATTCTTCCAGGTTTAGCTCGCTGACATCTTTATCAAAAAAGATTCGAGACGCAGTTTGAACGCCGTAGGCGCCATGTCCCAAATACATGTGATTTAGATACAGCTCCAGAATTTCAGGTTTGGTGTAAGTCCTTTCAATTTGGATGGCGGTTATAATTTCTCTTAATTTTCGTATTATAGATTTTTCAAGCGATAAATAAAGCTGTCGCGCCACCTGTTGTGTAATGGTACTGGCGCCCTGTGCATATCGCAGTTGAATGATGTCGATCACAACCACTTTCATCAATCGTTTTATGTTTAACCCCCAATGGTCATTAAATTCACGATCTTCAGTTGCAAGTACAGCTTGAATAAGATAGTCGGGCATCTCTTTAAGCGGTTTGAGCATTCTTTTTTTGGTAAACAATTCTTTAATAAGCACACCGTCCCGGGAATATATTTTTGTCACTAATTCCGGATCATAGTGCTCAAGCTGTTGTAACGAAGGAAGGTCTTGCGCCAAATAAAAAATAAATACAACCCCCACAACCAGAAATACTAAAAAGAAAAAGATCAATGGTTTTACAGCGCTTCTTGATGATTTCTTTTTTGTGTTGATAGAATCTTGTTTGTTTTCCGTTCGAATATGTCTTTTCATAAAAATCCTTATTTTCTATAATATTTTAAATTTTTTCTTCTTTTTTTGCATGTGCAGTTACATTATTATTTTTAAATGAAACATAGACTGCGCAAAAGTTTTTTCTTACCCAGATCAAGAAACTGTTACAGCGAAAAGGCTGAGGCAAAGGCAAAGGCGAAGTAAGATATTAGATTAAAGGATAAGGGATTTTCTTCCTTCGCCTTTGCCTCAACCTTCGCCTGCGCTTTAGCGCGCTATAGTATTACCAGTTGAATCTTTGTTTTTTGTGCAAAAGTTTTTTCTAACCCAGATCACTTAACTCTTACATCAAAAAGGCTGAGGCGAAGGCTAAGGCGGAGTAAGGTATAAGATTAAAGCACCCTTCGGGCA
>JADHVV010000033.1 GCA_016783825.1 Candidatus Zhuqueibacterota bacterium
TTTATATTGTAATTTTTTATCAGGCACATCCATTTTGGGGAATTTGCCATTTTGGGCAAAATAATCGCCGACGAATCGTTTTAATGAACGAATCGCAACAGAATCGTCAATTTGATTGCGGCGGCATTTGAGCTGGCAGGGATGATCACAAACACGACCACAAACAGATGGAAATGGATTGGTGTTTAATATTTCAAGCATGGCATCTTCAAAACGTCCGGCAGAGATATAAGCGATATAAGCTGGTGCATTAGTGTTTGCGGGACAGGTGTTTTGGCAGGGAGAAATAAAAAGCTGCCGGCAAACACCGGCGTTACATTTTTTATCTTCAATATGTTCAATGTATTCATGTCTAAAATAACGAAGCGTGCTTAACACCGGGTTGGCTGCTGTTTGACCTAATCCGCATTGGGTAGTATCTTTTACGACTTGAGCCAACTCTTCCAATAATTCCAATTTTTTCATTGAACCGCGACCTTCAGTAATATCGGTAACAATCTCCAACATTCTCTGAATACCCTTGCGGCAGGTGAAACATTTTCCGCATGATTCACCTAACAGGAAGGTGAGAAAATATTTTGCCACGTCCACCATGCAGGTGTCTTCATCCATAACCACCATGCCACCTGAACCCATTATTGAACCGGCTTCAGCCAATCTTTGATAGTCAACTGGTAAATTTAAAAGCTCGATGGGTAGACAACCGCCAGAGGGACCGCCTGTCTGCACTGCTTTGAACTTTTTATTATCAGGAATGCCGCCGCCAATATTAAAAATAATATCACCAAGTGGAATTCCCATTGGCACTTCAACCAGTCCGGTGTTATTAATTTTTCCCACCAGGGAGAAAATTTTAGTGCCTTTGCTATTTTCCGTTCCAAGGCTTGCAAACCATTCGGCGCCTCTGTTAACAATATTTGGAACATTTGCCCAGGTTTCCACATTGTTGATATTTGTTGGTTTTCTCCATAAACCTTTTTGAATAGGGAAGGGGGGGCGTTGCCGTGGTTCACCCACTCGTCCTTCGACTGAAGCGATAAGAGCAGTTTCCTCACCACAGACAAAAGCGCCAGCGCCGCGAATGACTTTGATAACAAAATTAAATCCGCTTCCTAAAATATCTTCACCCAACAGACCATATTCCTCAGCCTGGCTAATGGCAAGGTATATTCTTTTTACAGCCAATGGATATTCGTCCCTGACATAAATATAGCCTTCATTTGCACCGATGGCATAAGCGCCAATTATCATACCTTCCAAAATAGCATGCGGATCCGATTCTAAAATACTTCTATCCATAAATGCACCGGGATCGCCTTCATCAGCATTACAAATAATGTATTTTGGATTTTTTTTCTGATTGTGACATAATTCCCATTTCAATCCAGTGGGGAAACCACCTCCCCCGCGTCCTCGTAATCCGGAATCTTTAATTTCTTTTATAATATTTTCAGGAGTAATTTCAGTTAATGCTTTAGCCAAAGCTTCATAACCACCAAAAGCAATATATTCATCTATGACTTCCGGGTCAATTCTGCCCCTGTTTTTAAGAACGACAAGCCGTTGGTGTTTAAAAAATTCAATTTCGTTCATTGTGGGAATGACTTTTTCTTCATCCGGCGGGATATACATCAGTTCTTTTACCGGTTTGCCTTTCAAAAAATGTTCTTCAATAAGATGTGGTATGTCCTGTTCTTTTATTCGTTGATAAAAAATTCCTTCAGGCTGAACAACAACAATAGGTCCTCGTTCACAAAATCCGTTACAACCAGTTGTATCAACATGAATCTCATCAGCAAGACCCTGTTTTATTAATTCTTTTTCCAGCGTTTCTTTAATTTTGAAGGAACCGTTCGAAACACAGCCCGTACCAGCGCAGACTAATAAATGTGCTCGATATTGTTTCAATTCAATCTCCTTGTTTGATGTAAGATATTTTTATCTTTTGGTTTTAATGTAGCTGATTACAGAAGTTTGTCTATTTGCTTTATTAGGTAAAGGTATAGGCAAAGGTAAAGAAAAAATTAAAACCTTATATGATAACAATTACAATCAGAAAATTGGTGATGTGAGGCTAAATCTTTTCTTAACCTTTGCCTTAACCTTTACCTAATTCTACATTTTCACGCTCTCTATAGTTTCTTAGCGGATACTACCTCTATCACTGCAACTAATTTTAAAATGTTCTTTCACTTCCAATTGCTAATGCGTATTTAGTTACAATATTTCCACCGAGAATATGTTCTTCAAAAATTTTATTGATCTTTTCTTTTGTGAGGTCAACATATTTTACCGGCGGTTTCTCCAGCAGTTCAACGGTAGCCATTGGTTCTCTGCTGCAAAGCCCGGCACAGCCGGATGTAGTAACGATTACATCTTTAATATCTCTCGTTTCAATTTCATTCATCACCGCGTCCATAATATCCCTGGCGCCTGATGCAATACCGCAGGTTCCCATGTGCACAGTGACTTTTGCTCTCCCAACACCTTCCCGAAGAGTAACTGTACCCCGAGCCTTTTCCCTGATTTTTTTTAAATCTTCGATAGTTAATTTGGGCATCTTACACTCCTTCTATCGTTAAAAAAATGTAATTGTTGAATTTGTTTTGATAGGTCTGATGATTGATTGTGAGTTTTGAAAAAAAAATGAAGGTTGTATTATTTGGACAATGTACAAGCATAGTTGATGTTTGGTCTCTTTTAATGCTTATTTCTGATATAATTATTACTACTTAGTCAGATTGGAGTCCATTGTCATTCCCGCACGTTTTTAGCGGGAATCTCCTCACATAAATATGGGATTCCGGCTAAAAGATTGCCGGAATGACAGGTTTTTTTGTGTACTTTTTATCTTTTCTTACAATTGTTTTCTAATCTGATTACGTAGTATTATAGACTATTTATTTTAAAAAAAAGAATAAGTATGATTATTCAGATGTATTATTTCCGTTATTGTTGCTATTTTTGTACTCAGCGAGTATTGCGTTTACTTTTTGTGCCCTTGTATTACCGTGATAATTGTCATCAACAACAACAATGGGTCCAAGAGCACAGGCGCCGAGACAATTAACCGTTTTCAAAGTAAATTTTTGGTTTTCAGTTGTTTCGTCCGGCTCGATGTGTAATTTCTTTTTTGTTTCGTCCAAAACCCGATGAGCGCCACGCACGTGACAGGCAGTTCCCAAACAGACCTGGACTAAATGTTCCCCTCTTGGTGTTAAACTAAATGACGAATAAAATGAGGCGATACTAAATAAATCTATCAAGGGGATATTCATTTTTTCAGATACGTAGCGAAGTGTTTCTTGTGGCAGGTAATTATGGATTGATTGAATTTCTTGTAGAATTGGGATTATTGATTTCCGGTTACTTCCATTTGCAGATATAATTTCATCTAATTTTGTATTTCCCATCAAATACCCTTTCAAAATTATGAAATTAATAAAATATGGATAAGATTATTAGGTAAAACAAGAAATTAACATACAAATTTATTTTTAAAAATGCAATAGCTTTTTAAAAGAGAATTGAATTTTTTTTGATGTTGATTTGAAATTAATCTCTTTTTATTCAATTCTCTCCAAAACTGCTGCTGCCAACAGTGGAATCATTATCTCATGATGCCCGGTAAACTGATAGCCCTTTCCCCCTGTTTTTGTGGGTCGCTGGACAATATTAACCTGCGGTCGGTAATGTTGCAGCATATCAAAATTGGCTGTTATGAATCCGTGGGTTTTATTTCCTAAATTTCGGGTTACTGTGAGCGCTTTCAAAAAAACTTCAGGCAAAATAACTGCTGATCCAAAATTAAGCACCACCGCGTCCTTTTTTAGTTTGGCGACCTGGTAGCTGAATATTTTAAAATCACGAAAAGAAAGCTCGCCAATAATGTTCCCACTTGTATTTGGGTGCTGGTGGATGATATCCGTCCCAATAGCAACGTGAACGGTGATGGGAATATTTAACCGGTATCCGGCTTCGAGAATACTCAAGTGTTTGAACTCACAATCGGATTCGTGTATTTTTTTTCCAACAGATTCACCAAATCCCAAATCCAATTTCTTACCATCAGATAATGCACTGTTAATAAATTGCGGCGTCTCCTGAACCATACCAAAACTGCCGTCTTCCAAGGCATCTGCTACATCTTCTGAAGTAATCCCCCAATTTGCCACTTCAGTATCGTGAATAACGCCGGCTCCATTCAATGCCAGACATTTAATTATCCCTGCTTCCATTAATTTGATTATAATCGGGTTGAGTCCGCATTTAATTACATGCGCGCCCATCATTACGATGATCTGTTTGTTAGTTTTATATGCATCAGCTATTTTATCAACCAATTCTTTGAAATCCGCACCAATGAGTATATCGGGCAGATCGGAAATAAACTGTTGCAGGGAATTTCCTTTCTGATAAGGACGGGCAAATGAATCAATATTCACTTTGCTTAAACGGTCTTTTATGGAATAGGTTTTTATTTTGTTTAAATTTATTTGGTTGTATTTTGACATGTTATTTTTCCATTGTTGTGTTACCGTAACAATTTTAGAAAAGAATTTTTAACCACTAATTTCACGAATTAACACGAATTAAAAATTAGTGTAATTCGTGAAATTAGTGGTTCGATTTTTTTCACTATAATACACCTTGCATCTTTTTCAGCTCCGCAGTAATGTAACCAATAAGAATTTTGCTTTTCATCTGCACTGGTATTTTTCTTTCGTCATCAGTAAGCCAGACGAGTAGCCGCCCTTTGCTTTTAAAGATGCCGCTGGCCCTTAAAATTGGTTCAACAACGATGCAGTCAAAAGTACCGGCTTTAACCTCTATTCTTTCCTTTTTGTGAACCTTTACTTCAAGCGGATAAAGCTTATTGTCAGCATGATTGTCAACAAAATATGATTTGCCGACTTCAAGTTTCCGGGTGCGGATGTAATAAAATGTGGTAAGAATATCCTGAACACAAGGTGGGATTCTCAAACTGTCTTTTTTATTAGTAACTGCCCAACCGTGAACCTGGTCGTAATCCACGTACCGATCAGAACGATAATTTCCTTCGCGCAAATGTTTTTCAAATCCCCAGGTGTACAAACCGTCTTTATCCATATAAGAAACCACCTCATCACGCACCTTAAAAAAGGCAGAGAAAAAATTACTCGAGCGGGCTTCTGTTATTATTTTGAAGCATTCATAACCGTTGCGATACACGATCTCCGGGACTGACATGGTTGAAGATCCTGCTTTAATAATGCCATAGCGAATAATGAATGTCAGTTTTTCACCAACCTTAAATGCATTATGCGGAATCACCCTGTCCAATGATTGCGCTGCATCAAAATAGGCAAATTTAGTTTTCTTTAAATTGAGGGGGAGAAGAATTTTATTGGTCGTGTCATAGGCAGTTGGTTTGATTACACTGTCATCTTCTAACAGATCTTTTTCAATTGCAGAAGAATCTAAATCAGCATCCGCGTCTTGTGAAGTGGGCAAAGGATATTTGATGTGAATGGTATCTTCATTTGTTACTTGTAACGTGTCTTGTTGAATTTTAGATGAATCTTGTTTTGAAGATTTTGTTGTATCAATTTTTGATTTTGTTTGTTGGTGTGAGTGCACGGCATTGATACTTGAAAACAAGATAATAAAAACCAGGCTCGTAAATGGAAATTTCGATGTTAGTAAGTTTGTGGATTTGTTGTTCATAAATAGTCTTTTTGTGGATTTTTGTATGACAAAATAATTAAAGATTTTTTGTAACTGTTCAGATACTATATTGAAAGAATGTCATTCTGAACGAGGGAAGGGATAGGGTAGGTGGAGAAGTGAAGAATCTCTTATTTTATTGCACAATCTTCCAAAATAACAAGAGATTCTTCACTTCCCTGTATCTCCCCCCTCTCACTCGTTCAGAATGACATACATTGAACAAAGAGCTGAATAGTTACAATAAATATCTACAATTTATTTTCTATCAAGATTATTAATTCCGGTAATATACGATCGATTTCATTTTCGATATGGTTTATTATACGGCGATAAAATTTTAAATTTTCGCCAATTGGATCTTTTACAGACTCGTTTCTCTGCTCGCTTTTGTCCAAATCGAAATTTGTCAACAAATGAACTTTATTTTTAGTCTTCGGGAAATTAACAACGACAAAATTTCTGTGAAGAGTTGCCATTACAAAAATGAGGTCTGCTTCTTCAACAATATCTTTGGTGATCCCTTTGGATGAATGCCCGGAAATATCAACGCCCTTTTCTTTTGCTACAGAAACAGCATTCGGAGTCGCCGGATGGTTTTCTATCCCCAATGTACCTGCTGAGTGGATTCTTATTCGATCCTTAAATATTGGATAGAGTTTCTTTTTTAATATTCCTTCTGCTATTGGGCTGCGGCACGCATTGCCCGAACAGACGAACAGGATTACAAATTCTTTTTTATTTTTCATTTTTTTCTCATGTTAAAATACATTAATTAACCCACAACTGATAGAAACAACCCAACGGATGAAAAAATATATTCCTAATAATTCAGCTCAAATTATGGAAAATAAGTAAATTAGGTAATTAGTTGAATAGGTAATTGGGGAATGTATTAATTTCGCAATTATCTCATTCCCTCTTTTACTGTTTCATAAATAAAGCACCCAGTTGTAACTTCGCCATAAAAATTTTTGCACTAATCTATTATTATTATCCGTTGGGTTGTTTCTATCCGTTGAATTTTTTTTAAACCATCATCTCATCAATCTCACTTTTTGGAATCGCGCCCTCTCTTAATATAACACTCGAATTCTCAACAACCAACACCACCGTAGATGGTATCCCGGCGCAGGTTT
The DNA here is from genome assembly GCA_016783825.1 of Candidatus Zhuqueibacterota bacterium. Lineage (GTDB taxonomy): Bacteria > Zhuqueibacterota > Zhuqueibacteria > Thermofontimicrobiales > Thermofontimicrobiaceae > Nigeripontimicrobium. Next base: position 6,846 of record JADHVV010000033.1, read on the forward strand.
TCCCTCCGTCAATTACCAGGTCAAGTTTATCACCAAAAGCCTTTTCCACCTCCACAGCGCTCACAGGATTTTCTCCACCAGAAATATTTGCGCTGGTTGAAGTAATTGGGACGCCGGTTAATTTTAAAAGTTCCTGGCAGATTTTGTTATCTGAAATACGAATGCCAATTGTTCTGTTATCACCAGTCAGCAAGCCGCTTAACATATCTGCTGCCGGAAATACAATTGTCAATGGACCCGGCCAAAATTCTTTTGCTAATATCTGTGCTGACTCCGGGAATGAAGCAGTTAATTGTTTGACCTGTTCAACATTTTCTGCAAGTATTAAAATGGGTTTGTTTTTTTCTCTGCCTTTTAGCTCATAAATCCTTTTAACAGCTTTTTCGTTCAAAGCATCCGCGCCTAAACCATAAATAGTTTCAGTAGGATAACCGATGACACCGCCATTGATAATAATGTTTGCTGCCTGTTTTAATAATTCAGTTTCCGGGTTGTTTGGGTTTATTTTCAATGTTTTCATGTTCACTGATTGAATTAATTTTCTTGTTGGGAACTCATATCGAAACAATAATTCAAAATCTCCAACGGATTTAAGAACCCAACCGATTTAATCCGTTGGGTTCTTTAATCCGTTGGAAAGGAATCCGCTTTTTGATTATTTCAGCAGCCCGTTTTCCGGCTGAACCATCAAGTTTATCAAACATCAATTTATTGGCTTGCTGTCTGTCGGCGCGTTGTTTTTCAGGATGTTTTAAACATTGTTGAATAGCATCTTTCAGCGTTGGAAGATCGTTCACTTGAATACTGATCTTTTTTAACAGATCGGATATTTCTGGTAAAAAGCGGCCTGTTTTGTTAACTTTAAAAGTAATAATCGGCTTATCCAGCGCACAAAATTCAGCGATTATGGAACTGGTATCCCCAACTAATACATCAGCTACAATTAAATATGGCAGTACATTAACCTCTTGAATATAAAAAATATTTTCCATTTTTGAAAGTAAATCTTTATATTTTTTTGATGTCCAGGGATGTACTGTTACCAGAATATTGTACGTTTCATTTAATTCAGGTAAGAAGTTTATCCATTTGTTTATGGCTGACATTCCCGATCCATCCCAGGTTGTTGAAAACAAAATCGTTCTTTTTGATGGATCAAGATTTATTTTTTGTCGAATTGAGTTCAAAGTTTCCTCAGAATAGCTGCCATCAAATAATGGATCAATTTTTGGGAAACCCACTGCCACTGCTGATACAATTCCAAGTTTTTTTGCCACATCAACTTCCTGCTGACTGGTTACCATAAAAACATCAAAATCATTGTAATTGCGCACGCTGGTAAATTTTTTAAAATGGTAAGCGCCATGTCTCATGCCGAATTTTTGTATTTTTTTTTCAGGAAATTTATAAGCTGCATGCCGGCTCATAACCACAGCTTTGGGAAAACAAGGCATTCGTTTGGAAAGAATGCCCCGTGATGCTAAATACTTTGCTGTTTTATTATTTTTGACTATCCATTCAAGTTCCGGTAAATATTTGACAACCGGCGCTAAAATCTTATAATCCAAAGGATCAGCGCAATAAATTACAAGTTTCGGATTCTTATCAAAAATGTTCAACAGATGCCAAACCAATTTGTAGGGATATTTAAAAATATAATATGAAAAAATCATCTGTTTTTGTTATTTGGAATTTCAGATTAATTAGAGTTTGTCCAAAAATGAATAATTTAATATTTTTTAAAAAAATAAAAGTGATTGGTTTTTGTAATTATGGAACTCACCCCCCGGCCCCCTTAAAAAGAGAGGGGGAGTAACATTCTGAAATATAAATAGTTAACTATTGTATCATTGTTCGCCCCCTTCTCTTTTTAAGAGAAGGTTGAAAATGCCCGAAGGGTAGGGCCGGGGGGATGAGTTAAATAAGAACAATTTATAACGCCATTAACTTATTATAATTCAAATGATTACTAACTGCTCGGACAGACACTAATTAGTTCAACTCATTATTTATATAATTCACCAACCCTTCCCCAATCACCTCCTCAATCCTTTGATCCGATTCAACAAATTTCCAGCTTCCATTTTGATTTTGATAATATCCTTTTGTTTTCACAACCGCATTGATACCAAAGTGCAAAGCTTGAAATTCAAATAAATAATATTTATTATCATAGAAACCGATATCCAGCGATAAAAAAGGTGTGTCAAATTTAGCGCTGACCTCTTTGGCAAAATTTAACAAATTGGCTTCAACCTCAATATCATATTGCTGGATTTTTGTGCCACTGGCCCGGAAATCGCCTTCCCTGGTGAACCGTTTCATTACGTAAAAACGACCGGATATCGCCAGCACCCGATAATCAAATGTTAATCCTGGAATGAATTCCTGGAGAACAAAATTGTTTTCATTCAAAATATAATCGCGGTATTGAAAGTAATCTTTCCTGTTTGTGTAATCCGGGTAGTCCCGGTAACCTTTCTTTTTTCGGAAATACTTTCGTCTGACCAAATCCATTTTTGTGAAAAAATTTTGTTTGACAAGCTGTTGAATCTTCCCGTGTAATTCTTCTTCATTGTTTATCTTAAAAACGAATTTGCCATTTGATGAATCCACAGATTTTAATACAATGGGAAAATTGATATCGTATTGGGACAATTCGTCTATGCTGCTAAAATAAAAAGATTTTAAAAAAAACAGATCGAGCTTCTTTTTGAACAGTTCCTGGTAACCTTTATTTTCATGACACAACAATAAGTCATACGATGGTATTACAGGGTTATTATTGGAATCGAGGAAACGGACAACATCTTTGATGTAATTCCTGCGATTCAATTTTTGACTGAATGTATAAAATACAATCCCGTTTTCTATTGTTTGCTTTTGGTTCACGATTTCATGAAAAGTGTATTTTTTTACCTGGAAATCATTTTTTTGAATGACGTCAACGATCTTATCGACATCCATACTGATCCAGGGTTTTCTTGTTTGACCGAAAAAATTATTATTCCCTGTCAAAATATATATTTTTTGTTTCGCCATGTTTTACCTTTTCAATTTTTTCCTAATTGTTTGATATACCATATCAGGGTAAATTTTTTTCATGCACTGGAAATGTTTCTCCGGGCAGTTGTGCCCGCCGTGCTTGCCGCAAGGACGGCAGTAAAGATCCACTTCTAATAAAGTATCATTTTCCCGGTATGGATAACAGCCAAACCTTTTTACAGTTGGCCCGAAAATGGCGATTACATCTGTTTGTACTGCATTGGCGATGTGAAGCGGCGCGCTGTCATTGGTAATCATCAAATCAATTTTTTTTATCAAGGCTGCTGATTCAAGTACTGAAAAGGAGCCTGCAAAATTAAGCGCATCAGCTTGGGACTTGTCTATTATTTCCTGGCACAGTGGCTGCTCTTCTTTTCCGCCAAAAAATAGAATCTTTATTTTTTCTTTAGCAAGCATCTTTAACACAGAGATGAAATAATCTTTGGGCCATTTCTTTGTTTGCCAAACAGAACCGGGTGCAATACCCAACAGCAAAGAATCTTTTTCATAAATTGATGAATAAATTTCCCCTGCTTTCCGACTTTCATTTTCCGACCAGAAAATTTCAGTTTGCGTATCAAATGAATTTTCTTCAAAATTATTAACAAAAGGTTTTAATAAATATAAATACCGTTTTCGAATGTGAAGCCCTCGTTTGTGAAGAACCGGTTCGGTCAATAATTTCTGTTTCAGCCTTGCGAATCCAATCCTATTTGGGATATTTCCTAAATACAATAACAGGGATGATGTCATTGAACCTTGAATGGAAAACGCTAAATCATAGTTTGCCTTTCTTAATTGCCGAATGATCATCCAAAAATTAATCAGTTTTCTTAATACTTTTTTTTTATCAAAGACCAAAGTTGAATTTACATTTGGATTATATTTAAAAACAATGGCAGTTTGTGGAATGGTCAATACATCAATTTGTGCATCGGGAAATACCTGCTTGATTGCTTTGACTGTTGGAGTTGTCATAATGACATCTCCTAAAAAAGCTGTTTGTAATACTAATATTTTTTGAAATTTTGTTTCGTCATTCTTCAATTGAGCATACTTTCATATAATTCAATATTTTTTTTAACCGTGTTTTTAATATCAAATTTTTTTACAAAGTTAAGCGCATTCTTGCCATATTTCATTCGAGTTTTCTCATCACTCACCAGCGTTGAAATTGCTTCTGCCAACGCAACGGAATCACCAGGTGGAACTAATAAACCATTGTAATTATGTTTTACGGCCTCCGGGACGCCCCCTGTTTTGCAGGCGGCAATGGGCAAACCGACAGCCTGGGCGTCCAAAATGGATGTTCCCAGACCTTCCAGTTTCGAAGCTGACACAAAAATATTAAACATTTTCAAATATAAACCGATATTTTTTTGGAATCCCATGAAAACAAAATTATTTTGCAATTTCATTGCTTCAGTTAGACGAAAAATCTTTTCTTTTTGCGGTCCATCTCCAAGCGCTATAAAAGTTACATTGGCGAATTTTTGAAGAACAATTTTCGCTGCTTTTAACAAATTGGGATAGTCTTTATGACCAGTTAACGCTGCGATTGTTCCCACGATGATATGGTTTTCCGGAATTTTTAATTCTGATTTAAAATTTTCATCAAATTTGACTCTCTCAAATTTATGAATATTTATTCCACTGCGAATGGTTATTAATTTTTCATCGGGAATATTATTTTTTAAAAGAACTTTTTTGATGGCCTCTGAAATACAAACGATTTTATCAACTTTGTTTGTATTATATTTGTATTGACTGAACCAATTTTTTTTGATGTCAAAATCAACCCGGCGCACAGCAATCAGTTTTAATTTTGGATAAAATAATTTTGCCCATAATCCGGTAGCTAAAGCATGGGATGAGTGCAGGTGCAGGATATTATAGCCCCTTTTTTTACAAATCAAAGCGATCTTTAATCCGGCAACAAAATCAACTTCGCCTTTCATTGAAATTGGATAAAGGGGTAAATTATTTTCCTGGCAATATTTTTCCAAAGGTGATTGTGGATTACAAACAAGAGCAGTTTTATATCCTTTTTCATGGAGTGCATTAAATAAATATATTGCCTGCTGTTGTCCGCCGCGCCAGCTTTTACCTGTGTCAATATGAAGGATTTTTATAGAGTTAGTTTTCATTTTCCTGTTTTTTTAAAAATTGAATTCTGTCTCTAAAAAATTATGGATTGTTCTGGTGCGTTGTTCCCATGAAAAATGACGTGCAGTTTCCAAACAACCAACTGATAGTTTGTGGTAAAACTCAAAATTTGAATATAATTTGTCTATTAATGCCGCCCATTTTCCCGGGTCATTATCCATCGTAAAACCGTTTTTCCCATTTTTGATGATGTATTCGATACCCTCAAGATTTGTAGCCAGCGCCGGAATACCTGCAGAAAGATATTCCAGCACTTTCAGCGGAGAACAAATTTTGTTACGTTCGTTTTTGATCATTGGTGCGCAACCAATATCAATCTCAGATTTTAATTTTTCCACTTGTTTTGGTGACATCCAGGATTTAATGGTAACCCGGCTGCTTAATTTGTATTTGTGGACAATACTTTTTATTTTATTATATTCCCGGTCATTTTTTGCACCGGCGATAATAAAATTAATTTTATTATTTTTTACTTTTGAGAAAGTCAGCATTAAAAAATCCAAATCGTAATCCCGTAAATCAAGTGCGCCAATGTATCCAATATTGTATGAAAAACCGGTTTTCGGTAAATAGTTAAGATGCGTTTTAATACCGGTAACAGCGGTAAGAATTTTTTTTTCAGGATAATATCTCAAATAGTATTGTTTCTGCACTTCTGAAACACATATTATTGCATCAACTCGCGGAAGATATTTATGCTCCTGTTTCATCTGTTTATAGGGTGGTTTTTCTCTGACATTATTTCTCAATTTTAGATCCGAATAAAAATCATGTGATTCATAAATTAACTTGAATTTTTTTATTTTTTTTAGGATCAACGCGTAAGACAAAAAACTAAGATTCCGGGTTATTAATACATCAAATTCTTTATTTAAAAGATAGGAGATGGCTAAAAGGTACACAATCGGATGTTTTCTTTTTAACGGCCCGGCATTAAGAAGGTGAATTGGCAGGCTCTCTTTTATGTCAAATTTAGTTTTAAGTGTTACCTGCTTGTTTTCTTTGGAATTTCTGGTAATGATCAATTCAAAATTATAATTATTTTTGTAAAAGCCAAGCGTATTAAATGTTACAAATGTTGTGGATGGTGAATTGCTGGGCCACAATCCCTGGTGAAAATATTTTATCTTCATTTATTTATATTCCAACTTTGATCATTGAATTGTAAGCCGCTAATAATCGCTGTTCCATCTTTTCCCAATTGAATGTTGTTTTGAATGCTTTGCGTACATTGTTGCTCAACTTGAGATGTAATTTTTTATTATGATATAATTCCTCAATTTGTGCCGCTATTTCTTTTGCTTCATTCTCGTCAAAAATATATCCCAATTTGTATTCTCTCATAATATCGTCAATAATGGGATGAGACAATGACAGAACAGGGATACCAAATCGGAGGTAGTTAAAAAATTTATTTGATATTGTTGTTTTCGCGTTATCCGACAACATAAACGTCAACCCGACTTTTCCTTTTTTTAGCCACAACGGTACTTCCTGGTAGGGAAGAAAACCGGTAACATGAAATTTGTCTTTAATTTGATACTGCTTAGTTTTATTTTGAAAATATCTTTCCTCTGCTTTTGGAAGGTTCCCAATAATTAAAAATTTAATATTTGAATGCTTGAGTCTTTGAGCCACTTCAATTATTAATTTCAAACCTCTATCGAATAGCAATCTGCCTTCATTAACAACCCAAAAAATCCCATCATCAGTAGCACTCTCTTTTGTAGTTGGGAAAATTCGTTCGGATTGACAATTGAAAAGTGTAATTATTGGGCATTGGCACAACGTTTTATAATAAGCGGTTATGAAATCGGTTACAGTAATAATCAAATCAGCCTGTTTAACAATTTCATTTTCCAGCTTAATGTATTCATTAATTCGGTTAATTTTTTTCTTTTTTTCCCTGTAACTGTGAATAAAAAATTCGTGAAAATCAAAAACCAGTTTTTTTCCCGGCATCACCACTTTCAGTTGAGCAGCCATTTCCAGTGTAATGCCATCTTCGTGAAAATGATAGACATCCGCATCAATTTGTATTAGTTTTTTTAGCAAGTTCCGCAGGCAAAAATATTGCCGGATATTAAACTGTTTCGGCAATTTTTTATTGTAATAATATGTTTGAAATTTTATTCCTTTTGATTCGTAAATTTTATTATTGGGTAAAGGTATCTCTTTTTTTAATCCTAATGAACGTTTATCGATTGTCGGAACGAGAAGTATTACTTCAAATCCGTTTTTTGCTAATGAAACAGCTTCTTTAAAAAAAATACGCCCATCAAAAATACGATGTTCGAAAATGATGTGACAAATTCGTTTCATGATTATGTTATTTTTGGTTACAGGTCATAAGGTTAAAATTTAAAGTACAACTTAGCCCACAGAAATAGAACACGTCACAGAAAAAAATATTTTTTCTGGGGGAGTTCGTTTCTGTGGGAGAAAAATACTATATTTTATAATTTGTGATCGGTTACAATTTTTTGGCTAATACAGCAATAAAAGTTGCTTTATACGAAAACAGGGAATTTAAAATCTTATCCAGGTAAATGGTAATTTTATTTACCGGCAGATGTAAATAGGCAAGCCATTTTATTGCCCTTTTGTTTGTAATTAATTTGACCTGCACAATTTTAAACCCGGCATTCTTTATGCTATCTACAAATTTTTCTTCAGTGAAACTATGGAGATGACCATTCCTGTGAACATATTTTCCAGTCTCTGGACAACGGATCATCTTTGCTTGCAAATTTTCTTTATAAGGCACGCTAAACAAACCGTATCCCCCTTGATGCACAAAAGTGGATAATTTATTCAAGGCAGCCTGAAAGTCTTCAATGTGCTCAATCATCTCTTGTGATAGTACAAGGTCAAAATTGTTCTGATTTAATGTAAAAAAATCGATACAAATTTGTTTGATATTATATTTTTCCGCAATTTCTTTGAAGCAAACTAACGATTCTTTTGAAATATCAACCGCAGTTATTTCTATTTTTTTCTGTGCTAACAAATAATCCATGTATCCTTCACCACAACCAACGTCGATAATTTTGTTAACATTTTTCGGCAGCATTTGAAGTAATTGTTTGTAGCGCAGCATTTCTGTAATGTGCATTTTTTTAAACTTTTGAGGCTGTTTTTCTGCCCAGATATTTATACGATTATTTTCCATCCCTTAACCATTTTGTTTGTTATTTATAAATCTACTCTAAAAGGCTTTTAACCACTAATCCACCAAAAAGACGGTGGACTTTCAGTTTCACGAATTTTCACTAATTTTTTAATTATCTTTTTTAGTGTAATTCGTGTAATTAGTGGTTTTTATTAGTAAACTCATTTATAATTTTTCAATAAAATATAATTCTTAAAAGTGCCAATTTGTTTCCCGCGATTAAAGGTTTTTTCAATAAAACTTAAAAATCTATATTTGAATCGCTCGTGCTTGTTTTTATCGCGATAAGGATTTGGTTTCCCCGTCAACTGCAACTTGTCTTTCCAGTTCATTTGAGCAATCATTTTTTCCATAACTTTGGGATGGGTTCCTGTAAACTTCGCCACACGATCTAACGGGCCATAGTCAAACTCAGTTGGGGCTTTGTCGTAATGTTCTTTTGCCTTTTTAGGACCCCAGTGGATACTGTGAAATGCACGATTTTTTGTTTGCATCAGATGCGGGGGCCGAACCCAGCCGTAATGGTAAACGCAGGCATCCACCGGCGCGACTTTTAACTTGCGTGTTCCATCTTCCTGGCGCGGGTTATCATAATAGGAGAATGACCGAAAAGACTGGGCGCTTTGATAGGAATGAATATCCGGACGATTACGAATGATTCGGATTTCATAAGGATACCATCCATGACTCTGGTGAAAATGGTTGTAATCACCCCAGAAATGTTTGTATTTAAATAGCAGCCCCTCTACTTCTTTTTTGTCCTGCAATTCTTCACAGCGCGCTCTAATAGTGGGGAGATCATTTTCATAAATAACTTCATCCGCCTGTAAATAAAAGAGCCAATCTCCTTTGCAGGCTTCTTTTGCAATATCGGTCTGGATGGAATTAATAATACCTCTTTTAAAATACTTATCTTCCCAGACCGTATCAATAATTTTGATTTTCGGATCCCCGATAGCAGCAATACTCTCTCTTGTCCTATCGTCTTCATCCCCTTTGCCAACAACAACGATGAATTCATCAACAATTGGTAAAATTGATTTTACTGCCTCTGCGATTGGGTAATATAGTTTTGTTGCATTTTTGCCAAATGAAAAGCCACTGATTTTCATATTTTCCCTTTTTAACCACGAATTACGCTAATTTACGCTAATAATAATTAGCGAAATTAGCGGTTCAATTTTTTATTTGTCCTCAAATTGAAGCTGGTACAATGTCTTATACCGTTCACATGTTTTTAGTAATTCTTTATGTTTTCCAATACCAACAATTTCGCCCTTATCTAAAACCACAATTTTATCGGCTGAAAGTACTGTTGACAACCGGTGCGCAATGACCAGCACGGTGCGATTTTTTGTTGCCTGGTCAATTGCCAGTTGCACGTTCTTTTCCGCTTCGGTATCCAGTGCGCTGGTCGCTTCATCAAACATTAATATCGGCGGATTATTGACAATAGCTCGTGCAATGCACAATCTCTGCTTTTGTCCGCCGGAAAAATTAGCACCTTTAGAATGGAGCATCTCCTCGTATTTGTTTGGTAATTTTTCGATGAACTCATCGGCATAGGCGATTTTCGCTGCTTTTTCTACAACTTCATCCGAAACGTCTTCCAGGGTTCCGTAGCGAATATTGTTGGCGATGGTATCACTGAACAGAATTGACTCCTGGGTAACCGTGCCAAACAACCTTCGCAAATCTTTTAATTCGATTTGATTGACATTAATTTGATCAATCAATATTTCACCGGAACTAACGTCATACATTCTCGGCAAAAGATTGATGAGTGTGGTTTTGCCTGCTCCGCTGCCGCCGACAAACGCGACTTTTTCTCCTTTATTAATTTCAAGATCGATATTATTTAAAACCTTGCTCTTTTCATTATAAGCAAAATTAACATTTTTAAAAATGATATTTTTGTCAAATGAATTTTTATGAATGGGATTTTCTGCGTTTTCGATTTCGGATTTATGATTTAAAATGAAGAAAATTCGGTCTAAAGAAACCTGGGCTTTTTTGATATCACCATAAGCCTTAGTGAGTGTTTTAATCGGATGGAGCATGGAAAAAATAGCAAATAAAAACGTCATAAATGCGCCATAAGAAAATCCCTGTTCCGGGTTTAAAACCATTGTGCCACCAATTAAAAGCACCACAATCGCGGTTAGAGTACCGTGGATCTCACCCAGTGGCGTATTTACGCTGGCATATATTATGGATTTCCGCCAAAAGCGAAAATGCTGCCAGTTTATTTTTTTAAACCTATCCTGTTCATAATTTTCCCTGGCAAACGCCTTCACAATTTTCATGTTATTCAACACTTCTTCGATATTGGAGAACATCTCGGAAAATTTTTCCTGGATCCGTTTTGCATATTTTTTGATCTTTTTACCCAACAAACCCACTAACAAACTAAAAATTGGCAGCACCACTAAACTCAGAAAAAATATCCTCGCATTCAGGTAAATTGCCACTCCCGCATAAACACTCAACAAAATAAGATCGCGCAGCAAATTAAACACCTGGTCGATGAACATATTACTGACAATATTCACATCATTGACCATCCTGACAATTGAATCACCCACCTGGTTGATGTTAAAAAATTTGAACGATTGCTGGAGATATTTCCTGAAAATAACATTCCTGATTTCATAGATTGTTCTGCCGCGCAGGTTGGCAAAGAGTATCTTGTTGGCAAAGAAAAAAATATTTTTAAGAAAAACCAAACTTAAAAACGTTACGCAAATCACCATCAATAATAACCAGGGATCTGTTTTCGACATCACATCTTTTAGCGCTTCAATGAATGGGGTACGAATTGTTTCGTTTTTTAATCCAAAAAGTCCACCCGCTTTTTCAGAATAAAAATTAATGGTATCCCCAATTGCCTGAAAAAATTCGGGTGATTCAGTGTAAACCGATTCACTGGTTCGGGGCGTAAAAACATAATCAAACAGCGGAATGGCAATGGTGAGGCTCAAACCACTCAAAAAGGCAAAGCCAAACATAAAAAACAACCCGGAGATCAAATAGCCCCAGTAGCGCAGCATTATTTTGTATAATTTCAGGATGTGTTTCATTTTAATTTACGATTTACGATTTTGGATTTCGGAATTATTATGTTATCCGTCTATATTTTTATTATTCAGAATTCAGAATTCCGCATTCTACATTCCGAAATCGACCGAAAATAATTTTTGTCGTTGGTATTGGGAATTTTTCTGTGGATTCAAGAATTCTCTTTTAATAAAATAGTTTTGATTTTGAAAGAATTTAACAAATAGTAGGATTAAAAACAAGGATAAAATTAAGATGGAGTAATACAAATTGCTTATATCCGAGGTGCTGCTGGATTAAACAACAACGCTTTTTTATGCTGCTTTTCCATTTCGGATTTACGATTTCGGATTTCGAAATTATTTTGATTTCGGATTTACGATTTTGGATTGCCGAATTGAGATTTCCACATTCAGACAATATTTTTTTTTATTCCGAATTCCGAAATCGTAAATCGAAAATCTTATTGGCTCTATACCCTGCCATGCAACAAACCATTTTAGGGAGCTATATTCGTTTCTTCACCAAAGACCTTTCCCACGTCAACCACCGCCGATGCAGCCAAAACCACTGTTCCGGGTACTTTCGAATGTAGCGCTCAAGATTTTTATTATATTCTTCAATAAATTGAATGATGCCGGCTTCATCGTTTGAAAATTCTTCAGGATCAGGAAATTTTTCCAGAATAATTTTTATGCCACCTTTTTTTGAGCGAAGACTGAATGCCATCACAGCAGGGACTTTGTGTTTGATGGAAATTTGTGCCGGTCCTTTGGTAGTTGAAGCAGGTCTCCCTAGAAAATTGATAAACTTTCCTTTTCCGCCGGCATCCTGGTCAAACAGGATCAATACTTTGGCTTTTGCTTTTAATGCCTGAATAATTCCCCGGGCAGCGCCGCCTTTTACTTTGAGCGGCAGCAGTCCCAAATCCATGCGGTATTTTTTGATGATGTCATCCACCAACAGATTTTTTTGTTCTTTGAACACGGCGTACAGAGGCGGACCAATTTGCGCAACAGCCGCAGCTAAATATTCCCAGTTACCAAAGTGTCCTGAGAAAACAATAACGCCGCGGTTTTTTGCAAGCGCTTCTTTTAATATCTCCTGGTTGTAAACCGGAACTTCTTTAAGAATATTTTCCCGCGTAAGTTTTGGAATGCGGGCAAATTCTAATGCCATCTTGCCGAAATGGCGGTAATTAAGATGCACGATACGTCGCAGTTCTTTTTCAGATTTTTCGTTTCCAAAAACATTTTTTAGATTTTTTAAAGCAGTTTTTTTACGCGATTTAATCACATAAAACAAAAGGTCACCCAGCCGGTCGCCAAAAAAGTAAAGCGCTTTTAAGGAGAGTCCTTTTGCAATCGTTCCGAGCAAGCGGGTGAGCAGGTATTCAAGTTTGTATTTAATCATAGTCTGTTTTTTAACTTCGGATTTATGAATTCGGATTATTTTTGATTTCGGATTTGAGAATTCGGATTGCGGAATTAGTTCGATTTGTGATTTACGATTTCGGATTGCAGAATTACTTCTCCACCATTATAAAGGGGGGAGGCATTCCGAAATCCGAATTCGTAAATCCCAAATATTAATAATCCCCATCTTCTTCCCAGTGCCAATCATTGTCTTCTTCTTCCCAACGCTTAATCGTCCGTCTGTTCCTCAGTCGCATCAAAAGAAATCCCAAAAGAAAAAGCGCTAACATCATTATCCACAAATAATTATCGAAATCCACAAGAAAACGCCAGCGGTATTTCTTTTTAATATATTGATTCCATTCGTTCTCAAAATCACACAAGTCCATTTCGATTACGTTTAAAAGCGCCTGGTCTATCGTATGTCCTTTTCCCAATTCGGAAATTAGTTCTTTAACTTTATCTTTGCCAAATTGTTCAAAAAGATAAACCACAGCCAGGTAACTTTCCTGGTAGGCTAATTGCGCTTTGTCACGATTAAAGACTAATACATCATCAATATCGTTTAAGTCGATGATGGATTTGGTGATCAGCGCTTTTGAGATAAGAGATCCTGATGCAAAAGCTTTTTCACCGGAATAATAAACGGCTAATCCTTCGTTAAACCAGCGGGGAATGGGATTTCCGTGAACAGCCTTGTTCAACAAAATATGCGTCAATTCGTGAATGGCTATTTTGCCAATCTCAGCATGATCCGGCATTATATTTGGGGATTTTAAGATGACTAAATTTTTTGAAGGTGAGGCAACACCTTCGCTCCAATCCGGAAAATTTTCACCGACAAACTGCCGGTAAATGTCTTCGGTAGGTGCAATGTACACAATAATTGGATTATTTGTATTTGCGCCAATGTCTTCCTTTAATCTCGGTAAAGAAGCTAACAGGCTGTTTAAGACTTGGTTGACGTCGCTCGCATTTTTCCGGTTTGTTCCTTGATAATAGATTTTGAAAGGCGGGTTGGAGAGTTGCTGCCAGTTAGAATTGAAGCTATAAAGTTGTTTGGAAAAAAAGATGGACAAAAAGAGCAGGATCGAAAAAATATTTTTTGAGGATATCGAGTTATTAAAAATTTTCTTTGTTCCGTTCAATTCGGATATACTCCTGCATTGATTCCGCGATGATGTTTACCTGTTCTTTTATTTTTTTTCGGGCGCATTCCGGGTTTGATAGGATGCATTGTGTTCCTTTACAATAATATGCTCGTTCTGTGCAGCCCTGCTTTTCCTGGTACTTACTTGTTGAAGTCATTTTTCGTGTGATCTCATTACTGGAAAAATTTTTACCACGACAAATAACGCCAAATTCAGCAGCGGTTTCCCATAAAAAATTTTGTAGTCCAATAACACCACGGGTATCAAAACTATCGACAAGGTCACCGACCTTTTCATCCTTAAATAGTTTCCATAAAATGTTTACTTTTTCCGCAGGTCTCAGGCTGCATTCATTTTTGTCGTACATAAAAAATACTTTCTTTTTTAGTAATTGTTCACCTCTATACCCATTTAAAAAGTAAAAGATTGATTTACGAACAAGTTGAAAATCCCGATTTATCGGGGGATCAAAGATTTTTGATTTATGAAGGAATGCAGCGTGGATAACATAAATCATAAAATCAAATATACTTCTAAAATCCTAAATCGTTAATCCCTCGATAAATCGGGATTTTCAACTTGTTCTGAGATCAAAACAATAATTAGCATAGGTGGTGAAGTGTTACCTTTTTTGTAATTAAATCGTAAAATAAATTATAATGAAATTTAACCTGCTACTTTTTCCAACAGCATATTTGTGATCAATACCATAATTTTCCGGGCGCTTTCCGGTTGCTCTGCCTGTCCAAATAAAAAACGACAGTTTGCTGAAAAGGCTATTCCCTTATTAATAAAAAATGATTTGGGTATGGGAGGTTGATCCATGTCTTTGACATTAGCAACAATAATAATTGGCGCAGTAACATTATTTGAAAATTTATCAAGAATTGGATTTATTGTTTCCAGGGAACTAAAATTTTCCCAATCGAAAAAAATAATATAGGCAAGCATTTTTCTGGAAATAAGATCCCAGGATACGTTTTTGTCTTCTTTATCTAAACTAATACCGTAAAGATGAAGCCCTAATTGATCGTTAGCATCGAATCGTCCGAATGAGACAATTCCGTTTTTAACATCTATTTTTTTACAAATTGATTTGATGAAATCTTCGCTTGTTTGGGTGTTGTGGGTGATGACAGCAATTTCACCGATCTTCATTTGGGTGCCTTGGATCTATTCGTTTTTTTTGCAAAAATTTTTGATTATGTCTAATATTTGATGGTACACAGAGATTCTGGATGCTTGATCCTCGTTCCTGGATCCCCCCACCCATCCAGCATCAAGCAACCAGCATCAAGATTCAAGCATCGTTTCAAATTGCAGTTCACAGCGCTAGTCCAATAATAACGCTTCTCTGATCATTAACAATTCTGCTTTTGTAAAATGTATAACATTTGCCTGCTGCATTCGATCCAGACGCCGCCGACCGGTTTTACGTCGATCCAACAGCTGCCTGCGATCAGCTTTTCTCCTTTCAGCTTGGGCATCTTTATTATCCGATTCCTGAAAAAGACTGGACACAATGGAAACTGCCCGCTCAGAATGGGACTTTGAATGATCTGTCTGATGCTTCAACCGTTCCAAATAGTCGTCAACATAGTGTGAATAATTATTTTCTGTCTCTTGCAAATATCCTTTTTCATGTAATCCCCTGATGATCTCCAACGCTTTTAGATCATCATATTTGCTTTTTTCGATAATATCACATAGTTTAACTTTCTTATTTATGCTCGTTAACAACTCTTTTTCTTCAACACTTAATTCAGAAAAGTTATTTGAGTTTGATTTTAAGACAACAGCATTTAACGGCGGAAGTCCCTGTTTGATTTGATCCCAGTCACTAACACGTCTGATACCAATGTCTATTAAATCTTCATTGGATTCCGAAATTTTTCTTTTATTATTTACCGTTGTAATATCCACAATAAAACTGCCAATTGTCCAGGTGAACATTCGCATGATCGCATCAATCGGAGCCAGGTTTTTTAGTGATGCATCAACAACCTGACCTTCTGAGATCAACACAACACCGAGCGATGAATTATGTTTCAATTTTATTATAGCGGATTTTTTTCCCAACTCCAGCGTCTGAATGAGATCCACTAAATTCATTTCCGTCAAATTGCCGGAAAAACCACGGTTGGTATCAATTTCACTATCATGTAAGTTGGAAATCTCGTGCAATAAATTATGGACGCGTACCACAACCTCTTCAACATAAAAGGGTTTGGTAATATAATCATCAACTCCCAGTTCAATATTTTTAATTCGCTCATCCACTTTTTTTTGATTGCTGAGAAAAATAAATGGTGTGGCTTTAAATTCGGGAATCGACCTGATTTCTTTAAATATTTTGTGCCCACTGATTTGCGGTAAGTCAACTTCGGATATGATAAGATCCGCTTTTAACTCCCTGGCTAATTTAAGAATTTTTTGTCCCTCTTCCCAACAAGTTACGCTATAACCTGCTTCAGTCAACGCTTTTTTTAACGGCGTAATATATGTTTTATCATTATCAATAAGAAGGATTTTGGACTTCTTATTCATTATTAAAACTCCTGCAATATAGTTTTATTGAATAGGTGATACTTCAGGCGCGGCTATTGCGTCGAAAGATTCAGAGCCGGTTGAAACGATAACTGCTTGTAAAAGTTTTTCGGGAATCGAATTATCCGCTTCATCCCAGGCTACCATTGTGATGTTTTCTTTTAAATCCAATTTATATCGAATTACTTCCATCGTGATCGAAGTTTGCTCCTTAAAATTCAAAACTGCTACCACATATGGGATCCTGAATTTAAACCAAATCGAATGGATCAAATAGCTGGTATATTCCCAGGTTTCCGGTCGACTGCAATCAAAAGCAAAAATATTTCCTGCCACACTTTGTTTTACCGATTTGAAAAAAGAATTCAAATTTTTCTCTACGGATACTGCCACCAGGTTGAATTTGGAAAATGACTTAAAATGAATTTTACCCAGGTCAAATTTTAATCCTTCCTCGGCAGAAATATTTATTGATTTAAAGTTGTCATTTGTTAAAATATCCATAATTTCATCTTTGCAGTCTTCGTCTATGCTAATGAGAACGAGTTTATCCTGTTCAGATGAAAGTTTTGCAACGACAGGTTTTTCCGTCTCTTGGGCAATACCTGGTGTGGGTTGGAAAATCTTTTTGAATTCATCGCTATTAGCCCGCTCTTGTTTCATTTGTTTTGAAGATTGCTTTAACAATTCTTCATCAATGAAAGTGAAATCGGGTTCTTCGATTTTTTTATCCTGAGGCTCATGGAGAGTCTGGTTGTATAATGGGGAATCAGCAAGAGTTACTTCCAACGGGAACTCTTCTGTTTCTTTATTTTGTTCTTTTTCATTTTCGGATAAAATTTTATGATCCTGTTCGATTTGTTCAATTAACGGTACAATTTCTTTTTCCAGATCTTTCTGATCACTTTTTGGTTTGATTTGAAAAATATTATCGTTTGAATCTTTTTCTTCAAAAGCAGGCGGCGCCATATTTTTATTGGGTGTTTTGGGTTCCCCTGTTGTCTCCTGGGTGACTTCAAGGTTTTCTATTTCTAATTCATCTTTTTCAGCCGGTTTTTCCGATAGTTTTTCTGTTAAATAGTCCACCTGATTTTCTAATGGGGATGGTTTCAAAACAAACCTATCTTCTTCCCCTGGTTCATCAAACAGTGGTGGAACATGGCCTTTCGGAATCTTTGGTCTGTCTTTCTCTTCTAAACCAAGTGTTGATTCTATTATTAATTTGCTGCCTGGAATAGCTTCTTCGATAGTATTGTCTTCCGGGGCAGGCACAAAACCATTATTTTCTTTAGGATTAATATCTTGAATACTTTGTTCTTGTTTGTCTGTGTGCTCTATAATTATGTGATTTTTTATTTCGCTTGATTCCAACGGCGGCGTATTCGCTTTATCAAGATTTATTTCCAGGGGAATTTCATGTTTCTTAATGAATGTAACCTTCTCTGCAGGCTCGATAACTGTTGGGATCGGCTCCGGTTGTTTTTTTACGGCGATAGTCGGTTTTATAAAACCTTGTTGATACAACCTCACTAACCGTTTAAGAGCAATCAAATCATCGAGTTTGCTTTCATCGACAATCTGTTCAACATCATGCATGCCATCAAACAAAGTTATAAAGCCGTTTGCACCGTTGCCAACTTTCTTCTTTTCCACAAGCATTTTAAATGTTGTAGAGACAGTAAATGCTGTTTTTGATGAAGGAAGTTGATTAATCAGCTTTTCTCGAATTTCTAAACGTTTTAGTCCCTGCAACAACAATCCCAAGTTGCTGACAGAAATTTTATCAGCCACATCAACATCACGAAAAATCATATTAAAAAATCCGGATTGCCAGGGCAGCATTTGATAGATTGCTTGTTCTGTTTTAAAATCTTCCAATCCCGCGTTCACAACAGAACCTTCGCGAAAGAATACCTGGCCCGTTCTTTTGCCGTTGCTGACAGTTAAAACACCTGTTTTACGTTCTATGCCAAAACTTTCGATCAAGTCAGCTAAGGCTAATTGGTTTAATTTGCCGGAAAATTTTTTGTACGTTTCGATTTGATCAATTTTTCTCTGTTCAATTCTTCTTAAAACCATGCGAACATGAGCAATTACCTCTTTAACATGAAGTGGTTTCACCAAATAATCCTTGGCGCCCAATTCAAAGCCCTTGATACGCTGTTGAACTTCTCGTTCTTTAGTGAGAAAAATTAATGGAATTGATGATGTTTTTGGGTCACCATTTATCCGTTCCAGCAATTGATAGCCGGACAAACCGGGTAAATTGGTTTCTGATATGATGAGATTAGGCGGAGTGCGCAGGATTTCTTCCCAGGCATCTTTTCCATTGTGAACGGTGCTTACTAAAAATCCTGATGCCTCAAGATTATCTTTAAGGATCTGGAGATTTTTGGCATCAGAATCTACTATCAATATAAATTGATTATCCATAATACTTTTTCATATTTGACTATACTAAGGTGAAAGTGGCTTTGAGATTTCTTTCTTTTATAAACTCACCTAAGTCATATTAGAAAGAGATGACCTTCGGGGTGAAATCTCACAACCACTTTGCGATGAGTATAAATAATTCAAAACATCACAATTATTTAATATAATTAAATTTCAATATCCTGTCAAGTTATTTTTTATTCAATTATTGTAACAAATAACTTGCTTTTTAGAGAAATAATTTTAGATTTTAATAGGGATTTAATGAAAGACATTATATGACATTAATGATTTTTTGTTCCAGGCTTAAATCGTACAGCAAATATCGAGCCTAAACAGGTTAAGTTCTTTAAAAATACTCACAGAAAAAATTCTCACTCATTCAATCACTGAAGAAGATTTATACTCATTAGGGGAGAATTACATGTATATTTTAGGGCTTCATTTTATTGATTTTTCAATTATTTTGAGCTATATTTTTTTTATTTTATGGCTTGGTAAAAGAGCTGCTGAAAAGACTAAAGATACCGATGATTTTTATCTCGCCGGTCGAAAATTGGGCAAATTCTACCAGTTCTTTCTGAATTTTGGCAATTCAACCAATGCTGATCAGGCAATGGCTGTCTCCCGCGAAATTTATCGCCAGGGAATAGGCGGCATGTGGATTCAGTACCTGGTGCTTTTTCTTACACCTTTTTATTGGTTCACGACAATGTTATTTCGTCGTTCCCGGTTTATCACAATTGGAGATTTTTTTGAAGAACGGTTCCGAAGTAAGTTTTTAGGCGGCGCTTTTGCGATTTTTACACTGGTTATGGCTTTCATCGGCGGCGGAGTTGGCTACATGGTTGCCGGTAAAACCATGATGGCGCTAACACCAAAACCGGGAGAAAAATATTCAATTGAAGAAAAGCAAAGCGTTGAGTGGTTCAACAGTAGAAAATTACTCATCGAAAAAGAGAACAGCGGGACAGAATTGTTAGTAGAAGAGCAAGTGAAATTGAATGAATTGAACGAGCGCTTTAAAAGGGGTGAGTTAAAATCTTTCGTATCATTTATCAATCCAGTTGTTTTCTATTTCGGATATGCGCTCATTGTGGCTATCTATACCATGTTGGGGGGATTTGTAGCAGCCGCGATCACTGATGCAATACAAGGGGTGCTGATCATCATCTTTTCAATTCTGCTCATCCCTATTGGTTTGAGCAGAATTGGTGGCTTTTCAGGTTTGCATGCTTCAGTTCCTGATTGGATGTTTGAATTGTTCGGTTCAACGACAATGAGCGAATATGCCTGGTACACGATTCTTGCCATGGTTATTGCAAACCTGGTTTCAATTGTTGCATCAGCCCCAATGATGGCGACAGCGGGCTCAGCCAAAGACGAAAATACTGCACGCTTTGGCATGATTGCCGGTATGTTTTTTAAAAGATTCATAATGATTTTTTGGGCGCTGGCAGGGTTGTTGGCAATTGGTTTGTTTGCCGGTGAGTTGCACGATCCTGATCAAATCTGGGGATTTATGACAAACCGGTTGTTATTTCCCGGCGCTATCGGACTGATGTTAGCCGGAATTTTGGCGGCGAACATGTCCACCCTTGATGCCAGTTCAGTTACCCATTCGGCTCTGTTCATCCGAAATATTTATCAACCCATTTTACCCGGCAAATCTGAAAAACATTATCTTTTGATCGGAAGAGTGGTGATTGCAATTACACTTTTAGGCGGAATAGGGACTGCTCTTTTTATTGGAAATTTGCTGGACTTGTTTAAATATTTCATCGCTATTCCGGCAATATTCGGAGCGCCGATCTGGTTGAGTTTTGTCTGGCGTGGACTTACCAAATGGGCGGTAATCATCCAGGTATTTATTTGTTTTGCCATTTATGCAATTATTCCTAATTTATTTCAGACTTTGGATTGGGCACAGTTTAATGAAAAATTCTTATTGGAAACCAAACCCAGAATTGTTACGGTTTCTACCGGGGCATTAAATGAAGACATTGAAGCAGGACGGGCAAGTAAAATAGGGGAGAGCATTCAAAAAAAACACGAAATAAAGCCAACCGGTGTTTTCTTTGACAAAGTTGCCTTGACAGATCCCAAAGATCCAGGGTCAGTAAAAGTTGGCATCGGAAGATTCCACGCTGAAATCTGGGTTGTGAGTTGGATCTGCATTGATTTTACGAATTTTTCAAAAGCGCAATTGGTTACCACAAGATTTCTTTTTAACGCCTTATTCCCATTTTTGTTATTATTTATTTTAAGCATTTTTACTAAAGAAGCGCCAAAAGAAAATTTAGATCGATTTTACGGCAAACTGCACACACCTGTTCAACCAACGCCTGAAAAAGAACAGCAGGCTTTGGAATATGCTTACAAACACCCGGAAAAATTTGAGAAGGATAAACTTTTCCCCGGGACAAAATGGGAGATTTTAAAACCATCAATGATTGATTTGTATGGATTTGGTGGGAGTTGGTTGTTGGTTGGTCTCGTGCTGCTGTTATTGTGGATGGTTGTTTCGATTGGATAGTTTTTTTGGTTGATAATTTTTTATTGATATGAAAAGACGAGAGCCAGGAAGACGGGGTGAGAGGGAGATAGGGAGAGCGGGAGAAAAAACGTTTTGAGACAAGGCTAGAGGGAGAGTGGGTGAAGGGGAGAAAGGGCAATGCCGTCAGTTTAAGGGTGATATGGTGAAAGTCATTCACAATTAGCAATTCTCAATTATCAATTCACAATTAAAATCTTTTAAAATTTGGCATGCAAATAAATTATCGTGATTAATTGTGAATTGTGAACTGCTAATTGACAATTGTGAACGAAGCAGAAATTTTAAATGACTTAACTAATGGCTTTGGGGTGAAAGAGAAAGAATAGCCAGTCCTTTTTTTCACTCTCCATGTCTCCATTTGTCTCCCACTCCCCTTGTCTCCATGTCTCCCTCTCTCTCTGCTTCCCCCACTCACCCCGTCTCCTAGTCACAGACAACAGAAGGAAACCGCTCCCGATCCGTGTGAGGCAGAAAAAGCGCGCCGGTATATTGTTCCATATAAGTCGGATCAGTATTTAGCTCAAGATAGGTCATTCTTTGCGCTAATTGTTTCTGTTTCTCTTTGAATTCTTGTGAAACCAAACACATGTAAGAACCCATCAAAGATGCATTGCCGATGTATCTGAATTTTTCAAAGGGAAGATCAGGGAAAAGACCGATAGTGATTGCTTTTTTTATGTCAAGAAAATTACCAAATGCGCCAGCAATATAAATGCTTGTCAGGTCTTCAAATTTCAAATCTATCTGGTTCAGCATCAGGGAACAGGCAGAATAAATGGCTGCTTTTGTTCGGATTAGATTTTCGATGTCTGTTTCGTTGATATAAATTTCTTTACCGGAGCCGCTTTCTTCTGCTGGTACGATAACATACCGGGCGCGCCTGCCCTCAATCTGAATTGCCGGACATGCTTTGGTGCGATTCAATTTTCCTGCTGAATCGAGCCAACCGGAGATGAATAAATCAGCGATTAAATTGATAATACCTGTCCCGCAGATACCAATCGGTTTTGTATTCCCAATTGTCTGGAAGGTCGCCATTCCTGTTTCGGGATAGGCTTCAGCGTTCTCGATTGCCCCTGATGCAGCGCGCATACCACAATCAATGCCGCCGCCTTCAAATGCCGGACCGGCAGAACAAGCGCAGGTCAACAAAAAATCGCGGCTGCCAAGTACGGTTTCACCATTGGTGCCGATGTCAATGAAAAGGTTCACATCATCCGAGTCAGTGGAAATGTCTGTGCACAATAATCCGGCTGTAATAT
>JADHVV010000207.1 GCA_016783825.1 Candidatus Zhuqueibacterota bacterium
TGTCAAAGGGCACTTCAAAATGCCCCACTTGTGTGCACTTCAAAGTGTACCACCCTAAAAGTACTAATTTTTATTTTTTGATACAATAGTTTTTTGATTTTTCGACGATAAATTTTTCATGCGATAGCTTCTTCCAGTTATTTTTATAAAATGGACATTTTCCAGGAAGCGATCTAATATAGCAGATGCCGTTGCATTATCGCCAATGATTTTGCCCCAATCTTCGATGGGGCGATTGGTGGCAATAATGGTTGAACGTTTCAGATAGCGGCGATGAATTACTTCCAGGAATATTTCTGTAGCATGTTGGGATAGATTTTTCATTCCCAATTCATCAATAATTAATAGATGTGGTTTTAGAAATAAATCAATAATATCGTCTTCTGATTTTTTGTTTATATCTTTTGCGACATCAAAGATGGAGCGATAAAGCACAGAGAAACCACAATGGATGGCATTAATGCCAAAGACAACCGCCAGATGTGTTTTGCCGACTCCGGGGGGACCGATGAGCAGGACGTTTTCATTTTTTGCAATAAAAGCGCCGGCGGCTAATTGTTTTATTTGCTGCTTGTTGATGGATGGATTGAAACTGAAGTCGAAATCTTCTATGGTTCGCAAGTAAGGGAATTGCGCTTGTTTGAGTCGCCGATTGAGCAGCCTGTCTTTGCGAATGGTTAATTCGTCATCAACAAGATTTTTAATAAAGTCAAGATAAGGCAGTTCATTGGCAGTTGCTTCTTGCAGGCGGATGGGTAATTTTTGCGCCATTGCTGACAGTCGGATGGACTTGAGTTGATAAATTAGAGTTTCCATTATTTTTCTCCAGTTAATAATTGTTGGTATTGTTGTGGAGAACGAATAATTTCGTTTTCCTGGATAAAGTTAATTTCTACTTGAATTTGTTGTTGCAGCCGAATCTCTTCAGCAAGTTGTTTGACAATGTGATAGCTGAATGCGTGCTGGTTTAGGCTCTTCTGACAGGCTTGATTGAGAATCTGGTTGGGATATTTTTTGCTTAACGAAACAATTCCTTGAATAGAGCGATAGGCTCTTTGTTTTCGGTTTGTTTCAGCTTGCCTGGCCCAATCAAAGACAGCTGGTCCTATTTCACGACATTTATTAAACAAGTGTTGCACATATTGATTATTGTCCCAGGTTTTATGATCAGGCAGACAGCTTTTGTCGGGATGAAAGCGCCCTTTAGCCACAGTAAACAGATGCTGAATAAGCTTTTGTTGAAAATAGACTTTTACATACTTACTGTTGAAATGGACGATAACGGTTTCGCCCATATATTTAGGTGGAATGGGATAATAAGCGCCAGCCACTTCAATATGGCTGTCCATGGCATTGACTTTTCGATTGCCGATTTTAAAGAATTGATAGCTGGTTGTTGGCAAAGCTTGCAGGGTCGGCTTCTCTTGTTCAAACATTGCCTGCACCTGTCTTTTAGTTGTTCCATGAATGCGGGTGCAAGCCCATGTCTTATTCCAGAAGCGCAGGTAAGCATTTTGCTCGTCAAGCGATGGGAACTTCTTTGCCTTGAGCGCATTATTCTGGGCATACTTAACTCCGCTTTCAACCTTGCCTTTATGCTGGGGAGTGGCTACTTTGCAGGGCAGGGGAATAAAATTGTAATGCTTGCTAAAGGCAAGATAATTGGGATTAAGCTCTGGTTCGTACAGGTGGGCTTTTAACACGCCTGATTTCAGATTGTCAATTTTGATGACATTGGTAACGCCGCCAAAAAAGTTAAATGCGTTTTCATGACAGCGCAGGAAGGTTTCCACGTCCTGCTTCCAGACGACTTCTTCGAAGCTCTTTCGGCTATTGGATAACGTCATGACAAACAGCCAGGGCTTGTAATAGCGTCCATTTTTCAGTGTTGGCGCGCCTTCACCAAAATCCACCTGGGCTTCTTCACCTGGCGGCGTCTCGATGCGGGCATATAGCTTGGGCGATTTTTTCTTTAGCTTGCGGACATATCGTTTGATACTATCATAACTGTCGTGGTAGTCGTTTTCGATGACTAAGTCCTGATAGATACTGCGAGCGTGTTGACCTTGTTCTAATTTTTGCTGAATGAGCGCATCGTATCGAGCTGCTTTACTTCGAGATGAAAAGATGACTATATCGTGCTGTGGGGAGTCGGTGGGCAGTTGAAAGTGTACCACCCCTATCGGTGGGCAGTTATTTTCGTCAGGTGGTACACTTTGAAAATTTTCACTAATTGATTTTTGTTCTGTTTTAGATAATTTTTCAGAACTATTTTGAAGATCTGAATTTTGTTTTTTCTCCCATTCTTTTTTATATCGGGAAATAGTTTTGCGATGTATCCCTGTGGCTTTATTGATTTTACGGTTTGACCACTTTTGAGAGAAAAAACTGAATAATAACTCTTTTTGTACCATCTTTAACCTGTTTGACATTTTTAAATCCTCCTGTTTTTGTCCAGGAGAATGTAGTTGTTTTTTCGATTAAAGGTGGTACACTTTGAAGTGCCCCTAAGTGGTACATTTTAAGTGCCCCCTGACATCCGCTTCAAAGATCATCAGTTTCAAAGTGCACGACATAGACAAAGAATATGTCAACTATGTGAAAGGACTTGTAAAAGGCAAAGAGCTTTCAGCCAGCAAAGTTATCACTTTTAAAGTTCAGGGGATTTAAAAATTTGAACCTATTTTGGCTGTATCAGAAATTTTTGAATCCATAGACTTCAGATTCGAGCTTCTTAACAATTATGATTTTGATAATATTTTTCCCCTATCTTTGTTACTGAAGACCTTCGCTTCTAACTAAAAAGGCGTCTTATTATGACGCCTTTATCAATTCAGATCTTTTTGTATCTATTAATACTTTAGTAGCGAAAGATGATTTGAACCAACGGTATTTTGGATTATTAGATAAAATGCACCAAAACGTTTTTAATCTTATATTTACTGGTATATACACTTCTACTATTTTTGTGTTCCTGAATCCGACGTTCAAGGTTGTTAGTGTGTCCTACATATCGTTTTCCATTTGTTAATTCAAGTACATAAACCCAAAAATTATCTGTTTCCATAAACATGCTCCATAAACAAAAAATGCCTACTATAATTTGTAGGCTTTTTTTAAATAATTTTTGGTACGCCCGCCGCGACTCGAACGCGGAACCTACGGCTTAGAAGGCCGTTGCTCTATCCAATTGAGCTACGGGCGCATTATTCGATTTTAAAGATGCATAATATAAAAAAATAAGTCATTAGAGTCAAGAAAAAACTGCCTGATTAACAAATTATCATATTATTAAATGATTTTTGTAACTATTCAGTGAGGTTACAAATGTCATTCTGAGGGAGCTTGCTACCGAAGCATAGTCTGTATTTCCTTATTTTTTAAATGTGACTATACAGGAATCTCGTCTGTTTTTTTACAATTTTTTTGTATCCACTCAATAAAACATGGTAAGTGCATTATATCTTTTTTGTTGCATGCTAAAAAAAATATTTATCGCAGAATAATTTGTAGCAGAATAATTCTGCTACAAATTATTCTGCGATATAGCGAACTTATAATAAAAGACTGTTTTACAAATTACCAATAAATATTGAATGGATACATTTTTTTTATAATACGAGATTCCTGTATAGTTACATTATATAATATTAATGAATACAGACTATGCTTCACTTCCCATCATCCCCAATCCTTCCCCTCGTTCAGAATGACATTCATTCTACGAATAGCTGAACTGTTATTGGTTTTTTTTGTTGTATTGATCAAATAATTTTATTAAATTTGAATCTCAAAAAAATTTTCTCAATAATAAAAATTCAGTAAGGATTCATTGATGAAGTTTATCCATTTTTCCGACACGCATCTGGGCTATTCAGATTACAACAAAATCGATCCGCAAACAGGTATTAATCAAAGGGAACAGGATTTTTATGACGCCTGGGAAAATATGATTTATCAAATTAAACAAGCTGATGTGGATTTTGTGCTTCATGCCGGTGATCTTTTTCATACTACGCGACCGACAAACCGTGCAATTGCCATAGCGCTTGAAGGGATTCAAAAAATAAATGATGCAGGTATTCCATTTGTGTTGATATCGGGAAATCACTCAACGCCAAAAATCCGTGCAACCGGCTCCATTTTTGAATCGATAGATCTATTCCCAAACGTTTTTACTGCCTATAAAAGTAAGTACGAAAAATTTCAAATCGGAGATTGCGCAGTACATTGCATCCCCCACTGCTCCTTATCGGAAGAATTGGAAACTGCTTTTCAACAAATTGAGATAGATAAAGATAACCGTTATAATATTCTCACCGCTCACGGATCATGGGCAGGGGAAAAATCATTTTCAATGGGCGAGTTTAATGAGCAGCGTCTTCAGGATCCTGAATTGGATGAGAATATACAGTTCGATTACATCGCTTTGGGACATTACCATAAACACATCAAAATTAAACCACATGTTGTTTATTCCGGGTCAACAGAGCACACAAGTTTTAATGAAGCCGGGAATCTGACCGGTTACATGATGGTTGATTTAAAAAAGGGAGAAAATAATTATTTTGAAACACCATGCCGCCACATGATTAAATTAGAAGCGATTGATTGTTGCGAATACAATTCAACCCAAATATATTCGGAATTGGAAAAGCTCGTTACACCTGAATTAAATGAAGCGCTGGTTTCAATCAGTTTATTGAATGTTCAACATGACACACTCATCAAACTTGAAAATCGCGAAATTGATAATATTTTTTCAAAAGTATTCCAATTAAAAATATCAATATCCCAAATGCCGGCACAGGGAAAAACAATAGGCAAGGACATAAATATGAGTGCACTACCGGTGGAGTTCGAACGCTATATCGATGAAATTGAAACAGGGGAATTAGATAAAGATCGGCTAAAAACAATGGGATTGATGTATTTGGGTAATGATGATTAATAATGAGTGACTTGGAGATGGGGTGACAGGGAGAGTGGGAAAATGGAGGACTTGGAGAGAGGGTGACAAGGAGAATGGGAGAATTAAAAAGGTCCGCATATTGTTACCAAAGTACCCAATCCCCAACCAATCAAAATTCTGTTCAGCCAGTTTTTAGAAAATAGGCTGAAATGCTGGCGGGAATAACCTGGAATGCAATCACCGGTGAAATATCGCCGATCCACATTGCTCAATAAACCATTTCTTTTTCTTAATTCGCAAACAACTAAATTTTCACTTGACAAGATACAAATATTTTTTTATATTTATTCAAATGTATTTTTGTAATTTTTATAACAAAAGAGAATAAATCATGAATACTGATACCGTAAAAGTAGAACTTATTGACTGGATCGCCAGGTTAAGCGACCAGTATTCAATTAATAAAATATTATCATTGAAAAAAGAATTGAGTGCGAAATCCAAATCGGACTCTAATATTTTTGGTTCAGGAAAACATCTTATTGAATTTATATCCGATGACTTTAATGAACCAATTGCTGATTTTAAGGAATATGAAAAATTAGTATTAGAATTAATGAAAAATCAAAATTGGCCAAAAGAAAAGGCAACAGAATTTTTAAGCTTAGGTGGAATTTTTAAAGATACTGATACAGTGAAATCCTTTGAAGATACCTTAACGACAGACTTCGGTCGAGATAATCTTTTAAGATCATGATTTATTATTAAGCGGAGGACAGGGATCGCTGGGAAATGATTCCCAGTTTGATCGCCGGGATTCTTCCTTCCATAAGTGGCGTGTTATGAAAAAATTCACATTTTACTTGACATTATCTTTATTTTTAATTAAGATACGTTGCTGGTTATTTGAATTTGAAACTGTTTAGGGGTGGGATAAAATAGGCTACTTATTTTGATCTTACAATTCATTATTTATCAATATTGAGAAAATTTTAAATGTCCAAGTTATTTAATCCAACCCCCTAAATTTAATAAACGTGTTGCGTTATTAACAATTGATTGAGGGCGATAGATGAGTTCAGAAGAAATCAGGCAAGATGTAAAACTGTTAGGGCTTGCTGAAAAACTATTATTAGTCGAAGATGTGTGGGATTCTATTGCGCTAAGCAATTCAGAGCTTCCTTTACCTGATTGGCAAAAGAGGGAATTAGATAAAAGATATAGGGAGTATAAAGCAGGTAAACAAGACCTTCATGACTGGAAATCTGTTCATGATGGTTTAAGGAATGAATATTAATGCGATTACGTTACACCGATAGAGCAAGAGATGATGTAGATTATTTCTTTTCCACGCCGTTCTTTGTCGTAATTCTTCTAATGCTTGTTTTTACAAAGATGCTCTTTTCAAAAAGTAGTACAGGAAACTATTTTTATATCTTCCCCTTGAAGCCTTAAAAACCCCCAACGACCTCATCAAAATCGCCAATAGCAAAAACAGAATTACAGTCGTTGAACTGGGCACATCCATTGTCCAGGATAAATGAAGCCCGCAAACTGATAACAATGTATCTAATCCCTTAACAAAAAAGATATGATGCAAAACCGGGGTACTAATATGTTTATTTTTGAAATAATTTAAAAGTTTTATCACTTGAATTATTTGGCAAATACATTAACCAGTCTTTTAAAAAACCACCTTTATTTTTTTCAATTCGTAATTAACTAATTTTCTACTTGACAAACCAAAATTATTTAGCTATATTATTTAATGTGCACCGCATGTTCCATCAAATTGATTTTTGGATTATGCTGAAAAGATAAAGCTTGTTTTTGATTTTATCCATTTTGTTTTTAAGGAGCAAGAAATTTGAAAATAACGGATATTATTTGGAAGGAGCAATTTGTTGAAAAATTAGAAATCAAGCATAATGTGACCATTTATGAGGCAGAAGAAACTCTCCAATCTAATCCTTTAGTTTGCAAAGTAGCCAAAGGAAGTGTGCGTGGAGAAGATATCTACTCCGCTCAAGCGCAAATCATCAATGGGCGTTACATGATTGTTTTCTTCATTAGAAAAAAACATGATATTGTTTTGCCTATATCCGCACGTGAAATGACACAAACCGAGAGGAAATATTATGAGAAACACAAATAAAAAAATTGATCCGCTGCCTGATGAATTTTCCTCAGAAGAAGAAGCTGGCGAATTTTGGGACAGGCATAGTATAACAGATTACGAGGAATATTTGGAGCCTGTTGAATTCAAGGCAGATATTAAAAGACGTCATTTTCAGATTGAATTGGATGAAGAAACTTTTATCGCTTTACGATCATATTCCAAGAAACAACAAAAGCCAGCCAAACAATTAGTAAACGAAATTATTAAACAGAAGATTGCTTCTTAAAAAGTCCATAATTTTCGGCAGTTTGCCGTCCATTAAAGATTATGTGATTAGGTTCAATGTTACAATGTGTGATGTTTTTTCATTAGTATTTATTCTTAAACAGTTGTAAATCTATCTATGCTCAAAATAAGAAATGTTTATAAATCTTTTGATGGTAGAAAAATTCTTAATGGTTTAAAATTTGAATTGAAAGCCGGCAAAATCTATTCTCTTATGGGGGCTAATGGAGCGGGCAAGACAACCTTGTTTAATATTTTGACTGGATTTTTAAAAGAGGATAGCGGAACCATTTATTTCAAGAATAAAAACATCACTAATTCTTCACCGATAAAAATCAATGATTTTGGGATTACACGCACTTTTCAGAATCTGCG
>JADHVV010000034.1 GCA_016783825.1 Candidatus Zhuqueibacterota bacterium
TAGTCGCTATCGGAGCTGCTATGAGAAAGCTATTAGTTATTATGTACACTATGTTGAAAAATAATGAAAAATTTTTTAATGAAAATAATGATGATAAGTAATTTTTTACTTGACTTTTTATATAGTATCTCCCACAGAAATGAAATCCCGCAGAAAAAAAAATCTTTTTTCTGTGGCGTGTTCCATTTCTGTGGGCTAATTTATATTTTTAATTTATACCCTGTGATCGCTTACTAAAAAATGGATTCAAAGTCAAAAATATAATGAAGGTTATATCCGCAAATATTATGCCATTTAGAGCCTGATAAATTTTACGACTTTAACTTGAAGAATTATATTCAATTATTTGATTAAAGGGATTATTGTTTATGTTTTATTTGAACTAAGGGGTAATATCATTATTTTGTATGTGTTAATTTGAGGCAATGTTTCTGTGCTAAACGTGCAGGAAGAACTAAAAAGAATAGCCTGGGGATGAAATTTTTTTTTAGTGCCGATTTTATGGTCTAACTGTGGTTCAAAAACCCCCACAGAAAAATATTTCCGTGGGGATTTTGATCAGTTTGGATAATAATTATCTCATTTCCAACTCAAAAATTTTATCCCAAACCTGTTGTTTATCCGACTTTTTTGAAATAGCTTTTTGGTAGTTAATAAGCGCTTTGTCATTTTCTCCTAATTTTAAATAATAATCTCCCAAAAGAACCATTGTATCAAATGAATCTCTATTGTCCGGGTACTTATGCAAAAATTGCTTTAACAATAAAATTAAATCAGCATTATATTCATAATTTGTTTCCTCAAGGAAAACGGAAATCAATGTATTATAGGGTTCCAATTCTACTTTTCCTGCAGGCATATTTTGAAAGCTAACTTTAATTTTTTCCAAACACTTATTGTATGATTCATTTTCAAATGCTAAAAAAGCGCAAGCTATATTGGTAAAACATTTAAACTGGGAATCACCCTCAACTGAAACGAGTAATTCCTCCAGATCATTAATGCCCCTGTTAAATTCTCCATACTTCCCATAAGCAGCGATCAGGTTCCAATACAGTTCATCTTGATTGTTCTTTTCATTTTCAAGATAAAATGAAATGTATTTATGATATTGATCGAATAACCAGGAGACTTTTTCTATTTGTTCTAACCGATCCAATATCATAATCGTTTTTATTAAAGCGCTATTTCTCAAAGATTCAATCATCAGATCAACATGAGCTGAATCCTGATTTATTTCTTCGGCACGAATTATGGAATCAGCATTAAAATATGCTTTGAATGCTGGCGATCTCAAATCAACATTCCAATAATTATTAATATATTTCAACGCTTTGTCATAATCCTGATTCAAAAATTGATTGTCAGCAGCAATAATATATTCTTCATCGATTCGCGGCAGATAATCGATATTACCATTGGGGAATTGGACTGCTGGTAAATATAATTCATTTCCTAACAATTCAGGTGTTCTGCAAATTTGCATAAATGCATGGGTTTTATTCGCAGGACAATACTTATATGTCAAAACATTCTTAATTGTTTTTGAAAAGTTGCTGGAATTAAAAGAAATTAAAACATTTTCTTTATTAACGCCGCGCATTAATTCAGATAGTTCTTGCTTGTTTTTTTGTGATTCTGAAAGATCTAAAATTGTTTCAGGTTGTTTAATTGTAAATAATAATTGATCCGGTTTCTGCCAGCCGAAATAATCTTTAACATTATCAAAAGTAAGCCTGGTTTTTTGTAATGTCTTTGTTTCCACCAACCAGGTATTTTTTTTCTTATCATTTTCCCGAACATAAGAAATGTAGCGTCCATCAGGTGACCAATCGAAGTCATGAATTTTGTTCTTGACCTGACTAATGATCTGGGCTGCCTGCCCATCGGAATCGATTAATTTCAAAACCTGGGTGCTGTCTTTTTTCTCAATTGATTTTTGCAAAAAAGCAAGTTTAGAGCCATCAGGGGCCCACTTAAGTTGTAAGATATTTTTTGTCGAAAAAATTTTCTTTGAGTTAGATCCGTCACTTTTTATTTTCCAAATACCAGCATTTTTTCCATTTTCAACAGAATATGCAATCCATTGTCCATCGAACGACCAGGTGGGAAATATGAAATCGCCATCAAACTGGGTGAGAACTTTTTTATCGCTGCCATCAGGATTTATTGTAACTAGTTGTTCATCATTTTCATCATTTGTTTCAGTAAATAAAATTAAATTTTTGTCCGGCGCCCATTCAGGGAAGTGAACCGGTTTTGAGGCAGCGAATCTAAGTAATGGCAAACCAATCGGAATAGTATTGAGTAAGGTTAAATCGTTATTGGAAACAGAATAAATTAGCAGGGTTGAATTTTCATTCTCAATTTTTGTGTAGAGAAAATATTTTCCATCGTAAGACCATCTTGGCGCGAAAATATCATTTTCTTTCCCCCTGTAATTATCAATCACTGAAACATTTCCGATGCTGTCCGTTTCAATATCCGCTATTAACAATTCTTTTGATTGGTCTGTGATGATAGCTAATTTTTTCCCATCCGGCGACCAGCTAAAGATTTCACCCATCGGTTCATCCTCGTTGCAGGATACCATAATCAGGCTAATTGACAATAAGGCAATTAATATTCTAAAAGATAATCTATTTTTCATTTTTCTTTTCTCCTTCTTTTAATTGGGCTAATCTTCCTTCTGCCAACTTTACCCAGCTACTATTTGGATAGTTGTTAATCAATTCCAAATATTTTTCAGCAGCAGTGGAATTTTCTTTTAATTTAAATGAATAGATATCAGCAATGCGAAAGGAAATATCATCAACAATTTTTTCTTCCGGATATTTGTCCAAAATCCGTTGAAAAGCCTTGACCGCTGATTCCCATTTTTCCTTTTGACAATAAATTTGAGCAACTTCAACGTTGGCTTGGAAAACAGATTTATTTTCAGGATAGAGTCCAATTAGTTGATTATAAGTTAAAATGGCTTTTTCAGGTTTGTCCAGATGTAATTGGTAAATCTGTGCCATATTAAATAGCCCCTCCCCACTAACCTGGTGTTCAGGATAGATGGATGCCAGCTTTTTATAATATTCAACAGCCTCTTCGTAATGCCCAAAAATCTCGTTTAATTTTCCCAATTTGTACAAGGCAATGGGTGCAAATTCGCTCTCCGGCGCCTCACGGATGACCTTTTCATATTTCGTTTTACATTCAGCGATGCTGTTAATACTTTTTAGAATTTCTCCTTCCAGTTTTTCTGCTTTGTGAAAAACAGTTTTTGTGTTTTCGCTTTTGTTACAAGCGACAATTATTGTGATGGCAAATAAAAAAAGAATCGTTATTTTTTTCATGATTACACCTCTTTTAAATTAAACCAATCCGCCGCGGCGGATTGGATTTTTTTTAGATATCATTATTATACACTCGCTTCTGCTGAAATTTTTCCAGATATTTTTGTTTCAAAGAAGTCCTTTTTGATGCCATCGCCGAAGCTGATTTGAATACCGTTTGTGTTGTCGGAAAATCCGTGAATTGAATCGTTGGTTCAGTCGATTGCATGAACTGAAAAATGAAAAACTCCAGCCCAATTGTGATTATCAGCGTTGCAGCGATTGCATACACAATTCGGCGGATTCCCGGTTTGTTACTGCTTTTCGGTTTTTGAAACGGTTTCAATTTGCGGTGAAGTTCCGCATCAAAATTATCCGGCAAGGCTTCAAATTGAAATTTATCCAATATCCTGCCTGTTTTTCGAAGTTCCAATTCTTCATCCAAACAGGACTCGCAGCTGCTTAAATGTTGATGAATCAATTTAACTTCTTTTTTATCCAATTCACCGTGTAAATAAGCGACCAGATTTTCTTGTATTTTATTGCAGACCACGTTTCATACTCCAGTTTTAAATTATTTTTTCTTGACCTTGATCTCGACCTTGACCTGATCATTTACGCCTACCTAATCTCATATTCTTTCAAAACCTCTTTCATCTTCATCAACGCATTATGTACCCGGGATTTCACCGTACCCACCGGACATTTCTGGATGTCTGCTATTTCCTTATAGCTCATCCCATGATATTGACAGAGTAACAGCGCAGTTTGATGTTTTTCCGGTAACTCATCCAGCGCCAATTTTAAAACTGTTTGCAGTTCGGAATATTCAGTCTCTTTCATCGGATTCATCGACTCGTCCTCAAGCCGTTCAAGCAATGTCGTGGTTTCATTTACAACGGAATCCATCTCTCCGTTCAAGGATATAATGGAAGCATTTTTTTGCTTTCGGTAAAAATCAATACAAACATTTTGGGCTATCCGGAAGAGCCAGGCTTTGAATTTCCCATGAGCCGTGTATCGCCCCGCTGAATTGAACAGCTTAACAAAAACATCCTGCGCCAAATCCGATGCATGTTCATGGTCTTTTACTTTGCTCAAGATGAAGTTAAAAATATCCTGTTTGTGACGATTAACTATTTGAGAAAAACCATCCCTGTCGCCGGCGATAAATTGTTGCATTAAGTAGTCATCTGTGTTTTGCACTGTAGCGCTCCTGTGTTCTATTATAGACAACGTGGATTTTTTGGAATGGTTCATTTTGAATTTAATAATTGATAACGAAGGTATTTCTCTTAGCTCATTATTTTTGACAGGATTACAGGATTGTGCAGGATGTAACAAGATAAAAAATTTATTTTATTTATCAACAGGGAGTTTAAACAACAAGAATTCGGTTATCCAGTTAGCTCCGAAAAATTATATTTTATGTTTTTGAAGAATAAAGCAAAGACGGAATTAGGGCGTAAACCGTTTATTTCTCTCATAAACGAATAAAATCATTACGGATTAATTCCTTTTGCGGAGTTAAATGGATAACCGTACAACAAGAAATTTATCCTGTCTATCCGGAAAATCCGGTAATTCTGTCAAATTAATATTTTAAAGTTGATGGCAATCGCCTTGGCGGCATGGGAGATAGTCTTTCAAATCAATTCGGCTGTGTAGTATCAAAAAATGTTGCATATTCTCTATTTATTTGCTATATTGAAACAAATTTCAGCTCGTAATTTCGCAGATTAAAAAATGAAAACACAAAACAAATTCAAACGTTTCCTACGCTTCGAAGGCAAGCTGCTAATCATAACCTTTATTCTCATCTTGATTACTGGCTGCTATAGCTGGAAAACTTTCTTTCGCACACCAAAAGAATCCGAAATCCGGCGCGATTATTTGATCGAAGATATCTCTAATAATCTTTCAATCAATCAAAAAAGATTAACTCAATTTAGCAAATCACAATTGGAGATAATCGACCGGTTGGATTTGAATGGTCTAATCGCGTTGGAACAATTCCCCGAGGCGACGAATCGTGTCTATGAGGAATTAAAAGATTTTAAACTGTTTTATGATATTGTGGACGAGTACGGTCCGCACCATACAATCCCCGTGCTTGATTATTTTTATGACGAATCGAATTTGTCCCTTACCCTGGAACATAAGCTGTCCCAATTCATGGCAAAACTTTTTGACAAACAAATTGAAACTGATTCACTCACAGCCCGCCAGAAACGATTGTTAATGATTCTCAACGAAATCCACTATCAAAAACACAACTTTTTATCGCGGTTTGTTTTCACAGAAGAAGGCGCGAAACGGAATTACGTTTCCACAACGACCAGCACATTAGTCAACTTTTTTACCGGTGGACTGTCAAATTTTAATGCGGCTGTTGTTACCAGAGGCATCACCAAAGTCAGCGCAGAAGAACTCGTTGATGCCGGAATCGATGTTGTTGTACTCATCCCGTTCGCAGTCTGGTTCACCCGCTCGGCAAAATCTGGGTTGCGCACATTAAAAGGTAGCAGGGCAGTTGCCGTGGCTGAAAGAACTGCTCTAGCCGAGGGTGCCGGAACTGCAGTAAAAGCAGGTCGGTTTTCGAGAATTGCTAATGCCTCTCGCGGTATTTGGAAAGCTATCCCCTTGCGTACTCTTTTTCGGTTCCGTTACGTGAAGTGGTATATTTTAGGATTGGCAATTGTCAAACCCAGCCTGATTAACCATGCTGCAGCGTTGGTGGCAAAAGCTGTTTCTGTCCCACCTATTTTTATTAAGACCGGTTTTTGGTTCATGATTTTTTTCCCGATTTTGAATTTGCTTTTTCCTTTGGTTTTGTTTGTTCGATTTTTTGTGGAGGAAATTGAGACCAAGATTCCGACCGGTTACTGTATCATATTTTGCTTGATTTCAATCTTTAAATAATTTAGATTGTCACCTGAGTTCCAAAACAACTAAGCTTTATTAGTACCTGTGTATCAAAAATCTCTACTTCAGCGATGTAGATTCAAAAATGAGCATCAAAGACAGCATCTCTTATGATAATTCAAAAGCAACTATTCAGGTATCACAACAAGAAAAGGCAAAACTATTTAGGGCAAAACAATTAATTTTAAAAATGAAATGAACAAACACTAATAAATCATTTCAATAGTCAATTGAAGTAGTAAAAAACAATACCAAAATAATAGATTTTTTAATAGTTTTGCCCATAATCGTTTTGCCTTTTTATTTTAACCTGAATAGTTTCATTCAAAACATAGTGCCAATTTAAAAATCAGCATTTCCCATTATCAACGCCCCAAAATAGCAGCCCGGAATCTTTTGGAGAAATTATGAAAATTAGGGATATTTTTTATTTTATTCTCTTAGTTTTAATATGGTTACCCGGATTAAATTATGCCCAATCTTTAACCGAATTGGAATTTGATACTTCTAAAGGAATTGGCATAACTTCATGTAATGTAAACAAAAAAAAAATATCCTTCGAAGAAACATTACCTCTTTTTTCAATATTAATAAATGATCAATTAACGACAACACTATCGACTGCCGCATCAAAAAAGGGTAAATTTTATCATTTCAAATTTTCCGCTGGTCTGACCGCTTCTTTAAAAGTAGAAAAAAAATTCCCCCCCGGTTGGAAAGCCGAAATTGTTTTAAATAACAATTCTGATTCCACACTCAAAATTTTGAACCTGGTGCCGTTTGGTCAAAACCAAGATAACATTTATATCACATCTTCTGCTCCCTGGACTCTTGCCAGTTCAAAAATATTCAGACCAGGTTTAGGCCCAATTGGTGTTATTCTCCCAGATAACGCCTGGGAGCTTGGCTATGCTGCAATTAAAATAGATAATAATCAATCAATTGCAGCGCTCGCTCGTCGCACCAGCGGGGAAAAAGCAGAAATCCATCGCTACTCCGCCTACATTAAACCAGGCGGCTGCATCAAATATCATATTTTTGCAGATGTATATGAAGGCGAGTGGCAGAATGGATTGAGAATGATGTTTCAAAAAAGATATCTCTACGATCTCAAACATTTTGATAACACACTGTTTGAAAGAAAAGACCTGGAATGGATTCGGCACAGTTACATCATTACGCTTCAATATGCCTGGGATCATAATTACTATGATACAAAAGATGGAAAGTATCATTTTGCTGAGTTCTTGAAAAAAGGACAAAATCTATTTGGCGGGTATGACGTGTTCTGTATTTGGCCAACCTGGCCCACTTTAGGTCTGGATCAACGCAACCAGTGGGATTTATACAATGACCTCCCGGGTGGTTTAAATAAAATGCGGGAGCTTTCCCAATATGCAAAAACACAGAATACGAAATTTTTTATTTCATTTAATCCCTGGGATAAAAGCACCCGAAAAGAAGATTTTTATGATGGCATTTCAAGAATGATCAGGGCGGTTGATGCTGATGGCGTAGTGTTGGATTGCCACGGCAGTTCGTCTGAAAAACTACAAAATGCTGCCGACAGAGTAAAACCAGGTGTGATTATGTACAGCGAGGGAATGGCTGTACCAAAGGATATGCCTGGAATAATTGCCGGACGTGTTCACAATGCCATTACAATGGTGCCTCCATTAAATCTCAACAAATTCATCAAACCGCAGTTTGCAATTTTTAGAGTCTGTCAATTGAGCCAGGGCAGGCTGCATCGGGATTTATCGATTTCATTTTTCAACGGTTATGGGACGGAAATAAATACAATGGCGCCCGGTCGTCCTGGTTGGATGGAGAGTGAATTCCTGTATTTGGGAAAAACCGCAAGAATACTCCGGGAAAATTCATCCGCATTTTTAAGCCAGGATTGGACACCGCTTCTGCCCACCCTGGTTGATAGCATTTGGGTAAATAAATGGTACACCAAAACAAAAACAATCTACACAATCTATAGCTTGAAACCGGAAGGATACGACAGCACGCTATTTGAAGTAGATATGGAAGGAGGCTATCATTTTGTTGACCTCTGGTTCCATGAAGAAATCTCACCGATCAAAAAAAATGGGAAAACTTACCTGCCCGTTTCTGTGCTCGCTTTTAACAAATCATGGTTGGGTACAAAAAGAGAAGGTAATGTGGATTGTATTGCAAAGTTGTCTGAACTATTACAAATAAAGTTAACCGGAGATTCCCTTTTTTTTAGTGCTGAACATGGAGATAAAATTCTCATTTGGGCAGGAGATCCATCGTACCAGGGAACTTTTAATGAGTTTGCTGTATATGGAACATCAATTAACCTAATGGATTTATTCGGTAGATATGAAGGCAAATTTGTGGTGCAGTTGTTTGACAAAAATGAATTACTTGATGAACGGGTGATAAATCTTGTACCCGGAAATGCCAGGCAAATAAGTAAAATCAAACACACAGAAAAAGCAAATAAAATGCATCCTGGGATGGTCGAAATTCCGGGGGATACCTTCATTTACAGGGTAAAAAAAGCGCACCATTTTATCCCTTATCCTGAACTGCCGGATTCAATGGTTGTTACGCTGAATAAATTTTATATTGATAAATACCCGGTCACAAATCAACAGTATGAAAAATTTATAAAAGCGACCGGCTATTTCCCGGAAGATTCAAACAATTATTTGAAAAATTGGAAAGATGGAAGCTATCCTGTTGGGCAAGAAAATTTTCCTGTTGTTTATGTCAGTCGAAATGACGCTCAAGCTTATGCGAATTGGGCAGGTAAAAGATTACCCACCGAAATCGAATGGCAATATGCCGGTCAGGGGACAGATACGTTAAGTTGGCCCTGGGGACACGAGTTTGATTCAACCAAATGTAACAATGCATCCGGCAAGCTGATGCCGGTTGATGCGTTTCCGAAAGGTCAAAGCAAATTTGGCGTGATGGACATGGTGGGGAATGTATGGCAAATTACAAATGATGTTTACGATAACGGTAGTTATTATCTTGAAATGATTAAAGGCGGAAGTTACTTCAAACCCACCTCAAGCTGGTGGTATGTAAAAGGCGGGCCTCAACCGTTAAACCACAGACAAATACTGCTGATGGTTTCCCCAGGATTTGACAGGAATGGGACGGTTGGATTTCGCTGTGTCAAAGATGCCCATCAATAATTTGCATAAAGCCAAAAAATTTTTGATAAAATAATTACTGACAAAATAATTATTTTGTCATTTTTTTAATAAAAATTATCGTAACTGTTCAGCAAAAAACAATTCTGACAATATAGCACGATAAAAAAATATTTCGCAGAATAATTTTTAGCAGAATGATGCTTTCTATTTATTATTCTGCTACAATTTTAATTCTGTGTTTTTAATAGTTCACATGGCTCGCTGAATAGTTACAAATTATCTAAGATTCTTGAAAGCTACTCAAAAATCAAATCAACAGGTTGAACCATGATAAAAATTGGAATAACCGGCGGCATTGGCTGCGGCAAATCTGAAGTTTGTAATATACTTCAACGAGAAGGCATCCCTATCATTCACGCTGATAAGGTTGCTCAATTGCTCATAAATAATAAAGAGAAGATAAAATCCAAAATCATAGAAACATTTGGGGAAGATGCCTATCTTCCCAATGGGGAAATCAATCGTAAAAAAGTGGCGCAAATTATATTTAATGATGAATCTGCAAAAGAAAAAATAAACGAGATTGTTCACCCGCACGTCCTCCAATATCAAGAACAGACGCTTGACAGGTTGAAGAACTCGGGCAAATTCAAAATCGCCGGTGCAGAAGCAGCTTTGATTTACGAAGCCGGTTCTGAGTCACAATTTGATTTTGTCATTGTTGTCAGTGCAGAAAAGGAAACCGTTATTAAACGATTGACAGGGCGGGATGGTTTTGACAAAGATGAAATATTGAAAAGGATTGCCTCGCAAATGGATTTATCAAAAAAAGTGAAACGAGCTGACTATGTCATACATAATGATGGAACGATTCAAGATTTGGAAAAAGAAGTAGGTAAATTACTTGCTTGGTTGCAAGAAAAAGCTGATCAACTATAAAATCAGCTTTACTAAACCTTCAGGGCTGTTCAGTTCTAAAAAATAATTGAATGAGATTCTGTCATTCCGGCTGGAGCGAAGCGGAATGCCGGAATGACAGCTTTTTACAAAATTACATTAGAATTGAAAAGCCCTAACTATACCTTGAAGGTTTAGTAAAGCTAAAAAAATCACATGACCTTGTTAACACCTCTAAAAACAAAACCCGCTTTTAAAATTGTTGTTCCATTTATTTTTGGACTGATAATAGGAAAATATACTGAGTTCAATCCAACAGTCCTTTTTATTACACTCAGTTTTTCATTTACGGTTTCAGTAATGTTGTTTTTCTTCCGAAATAATTTTTCAAATATTCTGCTTATATTTTCAATCTTTATTTGTGGCATTCTTCATTATACGATGGAGTCAAACGTTTTCCCCAAAAACCATATCACCCATTTTCTAAATTCAAGCGAAAAGAGATTGATTGCTGTTACGGTATCCGGTTTCCCCCATCAAAAGAAAAACAATCGAATGACAGTGGAAGTTGAAGTTGACACAATATTCATCGGCGATTCATCTTTCAGGACTTGTGGAAGAGCACTCATGAATATCCGTGATTTGGATATCAAGCCCGAATATGGGGATAAAATGCAAATTTTTGCCAGACTCCAGGAACCGACTGGAGAGCGTAATCCGGGTGAATTCAATTATAAGAAATACCTGACTGCTCATAGAATTTACGGCATTATTAACATCTATAAAGAACGTGATTTGATCACGCTGAATTCCGGACAAAGAAACTCATTTGGTAAAACAATATTTCTTTTCAAAACAACGTTGAACAACATTATAAATCGACTTTACTACGATCAGCAGCGCGCATTAATGAAAGGATTAATATTAGGTGAGCGGGGAGAAATTACAGATGAAGTGAAAGAATCTTTTGTGAAAAGTGGCGTTATTCATGCGCTGGCAATATCGGGTTTGCATGTGGGGTACATCATTGTTATTTTTTTTGCCATATTTGGATTTCTGCGAATACCCAATCGTACAAAAATAATATTGGTCATTGTGAGTCTGCTTTTTTATAATTTGCTAATCGGTTTCAAGCCGCCAATTTTCAGAGCCTCGCTAATGGCAACCATTTTTTTGTTCGGGGGATTGCTGCAAAGACCTGCCGATATTCTCAATATTTTATCGGCGGCTGCTTTCCTCATTTTAATCATCAATCCGATGGAACTGTTCCAGGCATCGTTTCAATTATCATTTGCCGCAATTCTATCCATTGTTTACATCTATCAAAAATTAAAAAATATATTTGATAAAAACAGGTTTTTCAGAAAATTATCCCAACATAAAATTGGCGAATATATCGTCGCCCTTTTCTTTGTTTCGTTAGCTGCGCAATTGGGCACACTGCCAATAACTGCTTTTTATTTTAACAGGATTTCCATCATTTCAATGCTGGCAAATTTGCTTGTAATCCCTTTGGTTGGACTGGTTATTGCTTATGGTTTTGTTTCGCTGATTTTTTCCTTCATTTCAATTCAAGTTGCCGGTTTGTTTGCCAATACAAATTCTTTGTGTTTACAAGCGCTCATTTTTCTGACAGAAAAAGCAAGCAGCTTGAAGTTTTCATCGTACGAAATCGGTTCTGTTGGTTTATTGTTTGTTTTCTTATATTATTTTGGACTTTTTCTTTTATTAAACCTGGACAAACCGAAAATCCGAAAGCTAACTGTCGTTATGATTTTGATCGTTGCAAACGTTGTTATCTGGAAACCTGTTTTTCAATCAAACAAATGGATGGAAGTGATCTTTTTTGATGTTGGCCAGGGTGATGCAGCTTTGGTTAAATTTCCTGATGGGAAAAATATGTTGATTGATGCAGGACCTAATTTAGTTGGATTCGATGCCGGCTTGTATTTTCTTCTCCCCTATTTCAAACGGAACGGAATAAATCGAATAAACACCGTTGTCCTTTCACATGCGGATAATGATCACATTGGTGGAATGCCAATACTTTTTCGAAATATCAAAATTGATCAGTTATTTGACACCGGTTTGTACCATTCATCGCAAGTGTGTTCAACTTATCGATTTTTAATTGACAGCCTGCAAATGGATCATCATATTGTAAATCATGTTTCTCAACTGAACAATTATAAAAATTATGGCGTTTACCTGCTACACCCGAATATGGAGTTTTGGAAAAAATATAAACACGATGTAAATAACAGTTCAGTAATTGTTAAGGTCATTTATGGGAAGAGAAGTTTTCTGTTCACTGGTGATGTTGAAAAAGAAGCTGAAGATGTTTTAGTAAATTATGAAAACCTGTTAAAAGCCGATGTGTTAAAAATCCCCCATCACGGCAGCAAAACATCTTCGACTTTGGAATTGTTAAAACTGGTTAATCCAAAATACGCGATCATTTCTCTGGGCAAAAACAATAAGTTCAAATTTCCTTCTCCATCAGTCATTCAGCGGTTATCGGATTTGAACATTCCTTTCATTCGCACTGATAAAAATGGGTCAGTTGTTTTTAGAACCGATGGAGAGAAATTGGAACGTTTAAGGTGAGAGCTATTTAGATTTAGTTATGAGTTAATGGTTTTTTAGCAAAAATCAATTATCTTTTAATATTAAAATATTTGGTAACTGTTCAGATATCCGTTGAATGAATGTCATTCTGAACGAGGGAAGGGATTGGGGAGTTGGGAAGTGAAGCATAGTCTGTATTCATTAATGTAATATAATGTGACTATACAGGAATCTCATATTATAAAAGAGAATAGTACAATATCTGTCGAGATTCTTCGGTCGCAAGCTCCCTCAGAATGACATTTATCAATACACTGAATAGTTACAATGTTTGTAACTTAAATACTATAGTAAATCAATTTTGACAGGTTGACTAAAAAATTCCATGAAATATAATCTTGTTAATCCTGCAACATCCGGTTATCCTGTCCATAATAAATTAATGGATATCAAATGCGAAAAACTAAAATTGTTTGTACAATAGGTCCGGCAACAAATTCAAAAGAAAAGATTACACAAATAATCCAGGCAGGAATGAACGTTGCAAGACTGAATTTTTCTCACGGCACTTACGAAGATCATAAAAATGTTATAAATATTATTCGGCGGATTTCAAAGAAGTTGAACAAACCGGTTGCAATTTTACAGGATTTACAAGGTCCTAAATTGCGAGTCGGAAAAATCAAAAATGGTTCTGTATTTCTGAAGACCGGTTCAAAAATAACAATCGTAATCAAAAATATTTTTGGAGATGAGCAGAACATTTCAACTACCTACAAAGAATTAGCAAAAGATGTAAATGTTGATGATGCCATTTTATTAGATGATGGATTAATTTGTTTAAAAGTGGACCAAACTAAAGATGACTCAGTGATTTGTACGATTGAAGAAGGTGGAATACTTACTGATTTTAAAGGTATTAATTTGCCTGGTGTAAACATCAGCCAACCTTCA
Organism: Candidatus Zhuqueibacterota bacterium; assembly: GCA_016783825.1. GTDB lineage: Bacteria > Zhuqueibacterota > Zhuqueibacteria > Thermofontimicrobiales > Thermofontimicrobiaceae > Nigeripontimicrobium. Next base: position 13,811 of record JADHVV010000034.1, read on the forward strand.
TTTACCAAAAAGGATCGGAAAGATTTACTTTTTGGAATAAGACAAGGCGTAGATCTCATTGCGTTGTCGTTCGTGCGCAACTCCGATGATATATTGCATGCTAAAAATATAATTACTGAAAACAAAAAAGATATTTTAGTTATAGCTAAAATTGAAAAACCGGAAGCAATTATTAATTTAAAAAATATAATAGAAGCTGCCGACGGAGCGATGATCGCACGAGGCGATTTGGGTGTAGAGTTGCCATTGGAAAAAATTCCTGTATTACAAAAAAAAATCATTCGACTGTGTCAGGAAAAAGGAAAGCCGGTAATTACTGCAACTCAAATGTTAGAATCCATGCGCAAATATTCCAGACCTACCCGGGCGGAAGTTTCTGATGTTGCCAATGCAATATTTGATGGCACTGATGCAGTTATGTTGTCAGCCGAAACTGCCACCGGCTACTTCCCCATTGAGACTGTCAAGACAATGGACAAGATTATCAGAGAGGCAGAGAAAACAATAGTTAAGAATTTCACACATCAGTTACATCCGCAAGGAAGAACGCAAACAATCGCGGACGCAGTTGCTAATTCTGCTTGTGAGGCTGCGAATATTTTAAAAGTGAAGGCGATTGTCACTTTTACCTATTCGGGTTTTACGGCCAGAATGGTTGCCAAATACCGCCCGAATATAAATATTTTTGCATTAACTCCATCAGAAATTGTTCAACATCAATTGAGTTTGTCATGGGGAGTTACTTCGTTAAAAATGGATTACATTGAAAGCATAGATGAAATAATTAAGCAAACAGAACTTTTGCTCTTGAAAAACAGTGTCGTTAAAAAAGGAGATGAAATTGTTATTTTATTGGGAATGCCTATTTTTGCCAAAGGGACAACAAACCTGATGAAGATCCATGTTATTGGAGGATAAACTTTAGTAATCCAAAATTCATTGTAAGTAATTCTACTTTGTCACATTATCAGAAATCGTTTGTCATTCCGGTTGAAGCGAAGCGGAATACCGGAATCTCGTCAAAACATAACAGGAGATTCCGGCAAAAAAACCCCAGTCTATCCACATTAAATTGATATGAAGGTTACTGGACAGGCGTGCCGGAATGACAACTTTATAGTCATTTTTCTAATCTGACAAAGTAGAAGTAAGCTGCAAGCCTTTTATCGTTATTTTGAAAATTAGTTCAAAAAATCTATCCCGTCGGATTCTCCGGCAATTCCCGTGCCGGTACTATTGGTGCTTCCTCAATTACCCTCATTGATTCCCATTTACCGCCCAAAAACCTGGCATAAAATACAAATCCAAGCACTACAATATAAGCCGTCAAAAATATCCAGGTTGTGTAAATTCCCCAATTGTAAACAACGGTGCCAAAAAAGGTGGGGAAAATCATAAGCAGCCAGGAAAGTGAAACACTTGTTAACAAAACAAATCGTGTATCGCCTGCGCCGCGCAACGTGTTTGAGAAAATGATGTTCATCGTATCGAACAAAGAATAAAATGCCACGAACCGAAGCAAAATAAAGGATATTCTTTTCACTTCAGCAAACTGAATAGGATCTGCCTGCGAAGCAAATGGGTAAATATAAACTTCCGGAATTAATAAATAAGTTAATGCAATTGTTCCCATATATAAAAATGTTACATGAAGCGCAGAGTATGTGCCATACCTGGCTAATTTGGGTTTGTTCTCTCCCAACCTCTGACCGACCAGTACTTCCACTGCTATCCCTAATCCAATCATCGGCATGAACGCGATGGAATTAATATTTATCGTGATGTTTGTCGCTGCTAAAGCGCTTGTCCCAAATCTGCCCACTAACAAAATGAACAGTGTAAAACCAAGCAGTTCAAGAAAAAAATGCATTCCATTTGGCAATCCAAAACGCAACAGACGTTTGAATAGAGAAAAGTTGAACTGACGCCTTTTCCATGTCTGGTATTTTTTTCTGAATTTTGGTCTTAACAATAAAATTAAGAAAAGAGAAACAGCACAATAATTCGATATTACGGTAGCAATTGCCGCGCCTTGAATGCCTAACCGTGGTAATCCCAACTCACCAAAAATAAGAATGTAATCAATAATAATGTTGAACAAAGTTGCGGAAAAGTTCACCCACAAAATAGTCCATGTGTCACCCCTGCCGGCAAAAAAACCGGAAATTGCCTGGGAAACAAAAATTGCCGGAGCCCCAAAGATTAAAATTCGGAAATATTGAATTTCAAGTTTTTTTACCTCGGGCGCATGACCGGCTAAATTGAAAATTGGCTCAGCCAAAGGATAGCTAATAAAAAATACCACCGCTGAAATAAGAGAAAAATAAATACCCTGCCACACTATCGGTGCAATCTGATCGAACTGTTTAGCGCCATAATATTGCGCAACAAATGGATTTACGTAAGCCGCAGTTCCAATAAACAAGCACATCATTGTGTATGATAAAATTCCGCCGGGAACAGATGCAGCAATCGCTTCCGGCGAATACCAGGTTAAAAACATGCGGTCAATAAAATGCTGCAGGCTGATTGAACTGGTACTTAAGATTAGAGGAATTGCTAATTTCAATACTTCCCGGTAACCGCTTGGGGAGCGCCAACGTTCTTTTATGTTCTGTTTTATTTTGAAAATCGGATTCATTTATTTTTCGGATAGTCTAAAATCAATTACTTTTTTAATCTGCCAATATCGTTAAAAAGAATGAAAAATACAAGATTTTTTTGTTTATGAAGTGGGTAATTTTTAAAACCCCAGTTACGGGTAGATAAAAGCGGTTTCGCTTCATTATTTTATAGCCTGAGCGACCCATTTTAGAGTTCTAAAAACCTTATTTTTATCTTTTACACCTTGATAACATGATTGGCAACCAAGCCTCTAAACCTTATTACCTTATTTGTGATATGAAAGCATGAAAAATAAGGTAATAAGGTAAAAAAGGGGTAGGGCTGCTTGCAGCTATTAAGGTAAAAAAAACTAAAATAAGGTTTATCCATACTTCCACCTGTAACTGAGGTTTTAAAAAATATAAAAAAATTCAATTAGGATGGTTGTTTTCAAGTGTTTGGATTTTGAGAAGGGAAAAATTTTTTTAATGAGAGTTTGTCCAAAAAATGTATAATTTAATATTTTTAAAAGAATTAAAGTGATTAGTTTTTGTAATTATCGAACTCACCCCCCGGCCTACCCTGCGGGCAATTGGCGTCAACCTAACGTAAATTTTTAAACGTTTTGAATTGCCACGACCTTTAGGTCGTGGATTTTGTCAAAAACAACTTTGCGGGGGTTTTAACCCCGATTCCTTAAAATATTCGGGGTTAAAACCCCAATTAAACTCAGCAAAATCTCAACCCACGAGATAAATCTCGTGGCTATTCAACAATTCCCTTCTTAGGTTGACACCAATTGCCAACTGGCGGATAGGGCCGGGGGGATGAGTTAAACAAGAACAATTTATAACACCATTAACTTATTATAATTCAAATGATTACTAACTGCTCGGACAAACTCTAATTAGACAATATAAAAAAAAGAGCGATACTTAAAAAATTAAGCATCGCTCTTAAAAGACAATAAAATTACCAATTATTATTTCATCAATATCATTTTATTAGTCTGACTGAATCCTGTCCCGCCTATAACAGGATCAAAAACTCTCAGCTGGTAATAATAAACACCACTGGTCAAACGCTTGCCATTTTGATTAAAAACATTACAACGATAGCCTATCCCGCCATTTTTGTGGATCACGGGAGTTATGGAAAACACTGTAAACGGTAACTATACCATTGCTAAACTCATAGAAAATCGAGTAAGGAAACCGCCGCGTTAAACAACGCTGGTAGTTCTCGTAGATAATTCCATACATTTCGGGTCTGCGACAAATAGCCTGAATACAGGCATCGACACAACTCAAAAAATCTTCTCCCAAACCAAAGCGTTGATGTTCGTACCAATCATACGCTTCGCTAATGTCATGCTCAGCTTCAGGAGCAAAGATCAATTTAGCGGCCATAACGGTGGCGAATCCTTTGTTTGACTTCTTCCCAGTAAACCTCGGATCCAGGATTATTCTTAAGGTTGGTTTTCCGACGCGCCAACTCTTGCTTTTGCCAGTCATAGACTGGCACTGCATCGGGGATTGCAGCAAGATCATCCCACAGATCTTCAACCAATTGAAGTTTTTCAGTTGGGCTCAGGTCAAATACAGAACTACAATTCAAATTCGTTTCAACTATAGATCGATGCTGAGAATCATTGTCCACCATTACTTTGGTATTTTCTTTTTCCATGATCATAATCTCTGATTATATATGATAATTCTTTGTTAATGTAACCATAAATGTTTTATTTGTCAAGCATATATTTAATAAATTTTGCATACATGCCGGACTTTAGAAGTACCTGGCACGTGTACATCCTTATTTCATCAAAATCATTTTCTGTGTCTGCTGAAAACCATTTCCAGTATCACCAACTTTCATCCGGAAATAATAAACACCACTGGTCAAACGGTTGCCCGCTTCATCACTGGCGTTCCATTTGAGATTGTGGCTTTATGTTGATTTCTGATTTGGTATTGTTTCATTTATTCCTTTCTTTATTTGACATCATTCCATCGTTTTTTCATAAATGTCTCGAAAAATCCATCTGTTCGTGTAAGATTCTGGCTATCTTCATTATATTTTCTGATTGTGTATAGAAAATAATGTGGCGACCCACATGATAACTCTTAAGATTGGGAGCTATATCCTCCCGCAACTTCCCTTGTAGGCGACCAGAAGCTAAATCGTTCGCACGCTGGTAAATGAGGCGGATATACTTTCTAGCTTGTTCTATGCCCCTTCGATCAACGGTGTATTGTCTAATCTCCGTAAGGTCAAGCTTCGCGTGTTTCGCTAAGTAAATTTTTACCATTATTTAGTTTCTTCGTTAAAAAAATTGTCTAAATCAAATTCAACAATCTCACCACGCTTAATTTCATTAAGCCCGATATTTACTTCGTTGCGGAGAAGATCAAGCTTGAGACGATCAAATTCGTCAGCACGTAAAACGATATCTGAAATAAATGCATCAGCATTTTGATATCCACCGGAAGCTACTTTTGAATTAACTATTTCTGCCACTTTTCCGGTTAGTTGTATTTCCATTTTATACTCCTTGTTTGATGGACAAAATTATATATCAAATATAAATATATTGTATTAATAAGTCAAGCACAAAAAAAGCAGGTGAAAGATCACCTGCTTTTTAATAAAATTTTTTCAGCAAGAATATAGTTCTCTATTTTGTAGCTGATGGCAGAAAAGGAATTGATGCGACTGCTGGATTAGATTTGGGGTTAATAAAACGTGCCACGCACTATGGAAGCGCGTGGCACGTGTAAAAAATTATTTCATCAAAATCATCTTATTCGTCTGCTGATAATCCCCACATTTCACCTGGTAATAATAAACACCACTGGTCAAACGGTTGCCCGCTTCATCACTGGCGTTCCATTTTACGATGTGGTTTCCGGCTGATCTTTGCCCTGAAACCAATGTTCGTATTAATTTACCATTGATGTCGTAAATCGATATTTCCACAAAACCCGGAGTTGGAATACCAAACTCAATGGTAGTTTCCGGGTTGAACGGATTGGGGTAGTTCTGGGATAAGGTGTAATTATCAGAAGCTGATAATTTTTGCATATCCACGGAAGTTAAACCAGCAAAAACCGGTCCGTGAAAACTAACGCTGCCATTCAGTGAAACCGATTGCAGTTTGTAGTAATAATTTCCAGCCTGTTCCGGCTTGTCAACGTAGCTGTAACTTGCACCGCTGGTGGCGTCGCCTAAAGCCGGGATCAGGGTAGCGTTGACTTTGCTGTAGTCTCCGTTTTCTTCTGTTGCACGATAGATGTTGAAACCGGCATTGTTGGGTTCTGTTTCGGTTGTCCAGTTGGTCAAGATGCCATCTTGACCTACTTCGGCATTAAAAGAAGAAAGTTCAACACTGGTTGGCGCTAAACCAATGCCCAAAACATGTATATCATACGGGGTTTCATCCTGATCATTGTTTTCAATCGCCATGTCAAAACTGAAAGCGCCAACCCCATCGATATTAAATGAAACTTGCAAAACTGATGTTGCAGCAGCAGGTATGTTCATCGGCAGCGTACTAACTACTGAAAAACCACTACAGTTCACCATATTCAAAGCAGTTACGCTCAATATGTCGAGTTGTGCGGTACTGGCACTGTTATCAATTGTATAAACAACATTTACAGCGCCAATTGTCTGGTTACCCATATCATCTGTGCCGCCATCAGGAATGGATGTCCCGGCTGGTCGCTGCACGTCGATTTCAGGGCTACCAGCGGAGACTCCAAACACCGCAACTGCATTGTCGCCAAGTCCAGCAGCATAAACGTTATTGTTGTCCGGACTCACTGTTACCGAAATGGCGTAATCCAAACCATCGACACCGCCAGCGCCATCTTGTTGAAATTCAACAAAAGTGAGCGCGCCTGTGGTAACATTGCGACTGAATACCGCAACTGCATCGTCGTCCTTTCCAGCAACATAAACGTGATTGCCGTCCGGACTCACTGTTACCGACCTGGCGGCATCCAAACCATCGACACCGCCAGCGCCATCTTGATGAAACTCTAGAAAGGATAAATGTTGCGAAAACACCGGCTGCACAAAAAGAAAGAAACCAAGCAGTACAAAAGCGATAGCAAATTTTTTTGACAGCAAATAGAAATTAGTTAAGGTTGGTTGTAGATTTTTGTTCATTACTTTTCCTCCCATGGTTGAGTAATTGGTTATTATTTTAATTTCTGTTAATTCTCGAATAGAAAAATTTGTTTTGTTGAAATAGAAAATATTGATGATATCTTTTTAGTCTGTCAACGACTACATTAAATGTTACCACCCAAATAAATCTGGGTGATAATTCAAATCTTTATTGAATAATCACCATGATTTATCCTGGTGGGTTTGTAAAAAAAACAGGATGTTAGAAACCGTTTCAACGGTTTACCAACTTTAAGGAATTGCTCCCATATTCCTGGAATTTTATTGGCATTATCCCATGATTCATCCTTGTCCTTGTCCGTAAGAATTTTTAAGAATTGCCTAATAACATATAAAAAAATAAAAGTTTAGTTAGAATGGTTTTCAATTTATTTGCCAGGATTCCCCAAATTAATATCTATTGGCGTCCGACTTTTAACGATTGATTATGAATGGCAATAAATTATTTTTACAATGTCAAGAGTTATTTTTATTGTAAGTGTTTTTTTTTTGAAGTTACGGAGGAATGCCCTGACTAATTATTTGACATAAGATCTCTCAAAAAAAGAATTGATATTCTCCGGAAGATTCATTATATTAGCATAATTTAAATGACAAATAAAAATATAAGCCAGGGAGACCATTGTGAATTCAGAAACCTTATATGAAGATGCGGTAAAATTAAAACCAGCAGAGAGACTTCATTTGATTGAAAAACTTGCAGAAAGTCTTAGCAAACCGGATAAAGATATTGAAAGGATTTGGGCGGAAGAATCGGAAAAAAGATATGAAGCTTTAAAAGCCGGGAAAGTAAAAACTGTGTCATTGAATGAGATAATAAACAGGTACAAATAAATGGAAGTTGAATTTATTGAGCAGGCTTCGATAGAATTAGATGATGCCATTGAATATTACAACTTGCAGTTACTCGGTTTAGGCGATCAATTCTTTGAAGAAGTTTTAAACACGCTGGCATTGATTTTACAGTATCCAGAAATTTGGGCAAAAAATACTGCACACACAAGAAAAGCCGTATTGAAAAAGTTTCCCTACGTTTTAATATATACAAAATATAAAAATAAAGTTTATATTCTTGCAGTCGCCCATCAACACCGTAAGCCTGAATATTGGATAAACAGGCTTCAAAACTTTCCCCAAAATCTTTAAGCTATTAATTTTCCTTCAAATTGTTCGATTATTTACACAATTGCTTATCAGTTTTATTACAAAATAATTTTGTATTTTTATGGGAGATAAAATATGTCATATTACATATTAAATTTTACAAAGCAATCCACTTTCAACCCAATAAAAATTATTGTGATAAAGTTCCATTGGAACACAATTTTAATTTATTGTAAAGCTTTCATTTTTTTGTTAGCTTCCCAAATCGGAACAGCACTTTATTCCCAACAGGGATTGACTTTAAAACAGGCGTGGGATTATACCAAACATAACAATTATACTTTGCAGCAACAGGAAGTACTAATTTCAAAAATGACAGAGGAAGTTTCCATTCAAAGAGCAGGATACCTACCAACCTTAAATGCCCTGGCATCATATAATTATGTTTCCGAATTGGCACAACTTGATATACCCATTACAGTGCCAGGAATAAATATCCCCTCGATTGAGGCTGGCGTAAACAACCAATATGATCTGACATTTATGGTAGTACAACCAATTTTTCTTGGCTTTCGCACAAAAAATCTTGTTAGTTCAGCAAAGCAACAGTTACAAGCTCAATCAATACAGAAAGTTGTCGTTGAAAATACATTGCTGCTGCAAGTGGGGCTTTTATATTACAACATTCAATTGAACCTGATGCAACAGGATGTGTTAAGAGAAAGTATCAAGCGAGCAGATAATCAACTTCAGCTAATGCGTAATCTGTTTGAAGCAGATCAAATTACTGCCTTTGACACGCTCGAAGTGGCAAACCGAATTTTACAACTCAATAATACTGTTTTGAAATTAGATAATCTAAACCAGGTTTTAGTTTTAAAACTGGGACATATTCTGAATAAAGAGAATCTACCGGAAATTGAGCAATTAACAACTGAATCGATTGATCTAACTTTGAAGGATCTCGCTGATTATCAAAATCAGGCAAAGCAACAACGTCCTGAATTACAACAAATTTCATCACTTCACAAAGCGCAAACTTTTGGTATGAAAGCAACTAGATCAGCTTATTATCCACAAATTTATTCAAGTTTTTCTTACCACTATGCTCGTCCTGGCGTCAATTTTTTCAAGGATGAATGGATGGATTATTATGCTGCCGGAGTGAATTTGCAGTGGAATTTGTGGAGCTGGAAAAAAAATCAACGCAAAGTGCAACAAATGAAATATGAGGTTCACCGTTTGGGACTTCAAAATCAGCAATTGATTCAAAATATTCAACAGCAAGTGAAGGAGGCTTACCAGCAATTGAAGACAACGTTGCAGCAAATACAACTACAAAAGCAACTATTACAACAGGAAAAAGAGCGATATCGTATCACAGAAGAAAAATATCAACAGGGACAAATCAGCGCTTTGGATGTCAGTACGGCTGAACATGCGCTGACTCAAGCGCATTTAGAACAACAAAAAAATTATATCAATTGGTATCAATACCGGTTGCAGTTAGATTTTGCTAACGGGAAAATAGGGAACTGAATAATATTTACAGATTAAAAATCAATATGCAAACTGAATTAGAACAAAATAAATAACCGTTCACCAGATGTTAATGAAGATTAGATTAAATAATTCCAACGAATGAGAAACCAACGGATAGAAACAACCCAACGGATGGTATTTATATTTTAAAAAATATTAACTATTCAGGTAACCTGATATTTCAGTAATAATTCAAAATTTATCTGATAAAAAATCAATTTGTCATGCCCGAATGTTTTTATCGGGCATCCATATCGTTCACAATCAATGGATTCCCGCTAAAAGCATGCGGGAATGACATGCACTGAATAGTTACAAAAAATATTACATAATGAAACTATAAAAAAACATGACAAATTTGCCCAAAAAAAAATTAGCATCCGACAAAAGATGTGTAAAATTAAATTCATATCAATTCTTTATAATATCCGTTGGGTTGTTTCTATCCGTTGGGCATAATTTTCTGTTTTCAACCGGGCGATCTCATTCTACACTCGTTTATAAGGTGAACAGTTACCAAATTACTTATTACGGAGGCTTATGATGCAGCTTAAAAAATATTCTGTGCTTTTAATTATTTTTGTCTTTATTGCCGGCTGCGGTAAAAATAATCACAAAAATTCCTACACCGGTGTTTTGGAAGGTACATCGATCAACATACCTGCTTTAACTGGCGGCGTGATCATTGAACTGATGGTTAACACGGGAGATGAAGTAAAAAAAGGTCAACCACTTGCTGTTATTGATTCCACAGAATTGATATTGCAAAAAGAACAATTACTGGCAACATTCGCAGAATTAGATGTGCAGACTAAAATTGCAAATACCGGGCTAGCTAATGTGGAAAAAAATCTATCTTATATTGAGGAAAGACAAAAACGGGTTGAACAACTGTACAACAACAAATCTGTCCCCAAACAAAATTTAGATGATATAAATAACCAACTGCAAAACGCCAGGTCAGCTTTTGAAACTGCGCTTGGAAAATTACAAGGTATCGCAGCACACAGGGAACAGTTATCAGTTCAATTAAAGATAATTAATAAAAAGATAAATGATGCCGTTGTTATTGCTCCGCGCGATGGCATTGTGGTAACCAAATATTTTGAGGCCGGCGAAGCAGTTCCACCATATACTCCGTTGATAGAAATCATCGATATCAGTAAAATGACTACGAAAATTTATATCTCCGAAAAACAATTAGCTTTGGTCAAACATGGACAGAAAGTGTCAGTCAACATTGATGGATTAGACAAACAGCTTACTGGCAAGGTTAGTTGGATCAGCCCAAAAGCCGAATTTACTCCAAAAAATATTTTGACACCGGAAACGCGGACATCTCTTGTTTACGCTGTCAAAATTAGTGTCAATAATAAAGATGGTGTGTTGAAGCATGGGATGCCGGTTGTTATTGAGTTACAAGATTAAAAACGAACCACTAATTTCACTAATTACACGAAAAAAAATTAGTGTAATTAGTGCAATTCGTGGTTAAAAAAATTTCAAAAATTATTATACAAAACTATGAACGACATTGAAATAATAAACTTCAAAAAAAGCTACGGCGACGTAAACGCAGTAAATGGCATAAATTTACAGGTAAAAAAAGGTGAGCTATTTGGTTTAATTGGGCCTGATGGCGCTGGTAAAACAACTTTGATGCGAACAATCTGTACGCTGCTGCTGCCTGATGCAGGCAGCATTCAGGTTAAGGGAATGGACGTTACTCAAAATATTCCGGGAATAAGGGCGTTGTTAGGCTATATGCCGCAGCGGTTTTCGCTCTACCAGGATTTAACAGTGGAACAGAATCTAAACTTTTTCGCTGATCTATTCCAGGTGCCTCAATCAAATCGGGAATCACGTCTGCAACAGTTATTTCAATTTTCAAAATTGGAGCCGTTCAAAAAACGCGCAGCAGGTGATTTATCCGGTGGCATGAAACAGAAATTAGCGCTCTCTTGTGCCTTAATTCACACGCCGGAAATTTTGGTGCTGGACGAACCTACTTTTGGCGTTGACCCGGTTTCACGCCAGGAATTTTGGGAAATATTGCATTCCATCCGGGCAGAAGGCACCACTATTCTGGTATCAACCGCTTACATGGATGAAGCTGATTTATGCGACCGGGTGGCGCTCTTTTTCTCAGGACAGATCAAAGCAGTGGATACTCCATTGGCGTTACGAAAAAATTTCAAATTTCCTTTGTATCGGCTACAAGGAAAAAATTTACGGCAATTACGAGACTTCTTTGATCAAATATCAGGCATTCATACAACACAAACTTTTGGTGATTCATTACACGTCAGTTTCAGTGGGAAACAATCTGAATCACAATGGCAAGCCTGGCAGAAAAAAACAGGTGGTAATTTGGTAAGCTGGCAGGTGCAGGAACCAAGTATTGAGGATGTGTTTTTGGATTTGATAAAGTAAGGTATTTTTACGGAGAGAGATAATTTTGTTAAATGATAAAATTCCAAGTTCCAATAGCCAAATTCCAAATAAGCTTCAAATCTCAAATTCCAAATTATTGGCATTTCAAATATCAAATTTGGAATTTGGTTATTGGAATTTATTTGGGATTTGGATTTTGTATTTTGGAATTTTCATCACAGGATAAGGAATGATCGAACATAACAAAATAGCTGTTAGAACAAATAAGTTAACTCGCCGCTTCGGAAAATTCACCGCAGTAGATCAGGTCAGCATTGAAGTGAAGCAGGGTGAAATTTTTGGCTTTTTGGGCGCCAATGGTGCCGGCAAAACAACAATGATTCGTATGTTGTGTGGTTTACTAAAACCATCAGCAGGAGATGCAACTGTGTCGGGATTTGATGTTTATAAACAAAGTGAAAACATCAAAAAAAATATCGGATATATGAGCCAAAAATTTTCGCTTTATGATGATTTAACCATACAGGAAAACATTGAATTTTTTGGCGGTATTTACGGATTAACCAAAGAGCAAATTCAAAGTAGAAAAAAAACGCTTCTCAAAGAAGTGAGACTAACAAATGTTGAAGAATCGATGACCCGTGACTTGCCTGTTGGATTCAAGCAGCGTCTGGCACTGGGATGTGCTTTGTTGCATGATCCACTAATTTTATTCCTGGATGAACCGACTTCCGGCGTCGATCCCGAAGCTCGTCGTAGTTTTTGGGATTTAATTTATCATACAGCAGAGGCAGGGAAGACCATTTTTGTCACCACTCATTTTATGGATGAGGCAGAATATTGTCACCGTTTATCAATTATGCGTGACGGGAAACTTATTGCAGTGGGATCTCCGGGGGAATTGCGGGATTTGTATCATAAGTCCAACATGCAGGATGTTTTTATTGAAATTGTGAATGGGGAGTGAGAACAGGTCAAGGTTAAGGTCGAGATCGAGAAAAATATTTTACCACTAATTTCACGAATTGCACGAATTAAAAGAAAGATAATTAGTGTAATTAGTGTAATTAGTGGTTTTTAGAGCGGGCTTATTTACATTTTTTCTTGACCTTGATCTTGATCTCGACCTTTTAAAATAACAGCACACTCGTAAGTACAACGATATTGGAGCAGCAAACAATGACCAAAGCAAGCCGAACAATCGCAATCGCGCGAAAAGAATTTTTGCATATCATCCATGATCCGCGCAGCTTAATCATCATATTTGTGATGCCGTTAATGCAACTAATCCTGTTTGGCTATGCGTTAAACATGGAAATTCAGAATATTAATTTGGCAGTAATTGATTACAGTCGCACGCCACAATCAAGCCATCTAATCGAACAATTTGAAGGCAGCGAGTTTTTTAGTGTATTTCATTATAATGGTAAGCACAGCGATATTGAAAATATTTTCTTAAAACGGGAGGCAAAAATAATACTGGTAATTGATCAGGATTTTGCCCGGAATTTCCAGCGACAAACAAAAACATCGATTCAAATTCTGGTGGACGCTGCTGATCCGAACGCTGCAACGATAATCAAAAATTATTGCTACGGCATTATAGCAAATTTTAATTTAGAGCACGGGGGGCAAATCTCACAGCCATTTGATGTTGAACCAAGGATCTGGTACAATCCCGATATGAAAAGCGCTTATTTCTTTGTTCCGGGATTAATTGCGCTGATATTGGTGATGATATCAGCAATGTTAACCAGTTTAGCCATCACCCGGGAAAAAGAAACCGGCACTTTGGAACAGATACTGGTCTCCCCTATTAAGCCCATTGAGATCATAATTGGCAAAGTGTTCCCTTACATTATAATGGCATTTTTGGACGGTTTTCTCATTTTGATGATGGGCATGATTCTCTTTAAAGTTCCTTTTGCCGGCAGCCATTTTTTGTTGATTTTATTATCAACGCTCTACATTATCACTGCACTCAGTCTTGGTTTGATGATCTCCGCCACCGTCGAAACGCAGCAGGTAGCAATGATGATGGCAATCAGCGCAACGTTGTTACCAACAGTAATGCTTTCCGGCTTCATTTTCCCGATCAGGTCTATGCCAATACTGCTTCAATATGTTTCCTACATTGTGCCTGCAAAATATTTTCTTATTATTGCCAGGGGAATTCTAATTAAGGGAAACACTTTTTTTCAATTGGGTTTTCAGACATTAGCCTTAACTCTGATGTCAATTATTTTATTGATAAGAACGCTTCGCAAATTCAGCTTGAACCTGGAGAAATAAGATGAGACAAATATTTTACATGTTAAAAAAGGAATTTGCCCAAATTTTTCGAACCAGGGAAATGCTTGTTGTAATTTTTGGTGTGCCAATGATTCAAATGATAATACTGGGTTTTACAATTACAAATGAAGTAAAAAATGTTTCACTGCTAATTGTTGATCAGGATAACAGCCAGGTAAGCAGGGATATCGCCCGTGCTTTTAGTAACACGGATCGATTTGATGTATTCGACTATGATACGGATGTACAGAATGTGAAAGAAGCAATACATAACTGGAAGGTTCAGGCAGCCCTAATAATCCCATCAAATTTTGGTCGAGACTTGTTGCGTAATCTAAAACCTGAAATCCAAATTTTAGTTGACGGTGTGGATGGAAATACTGCGGGGGTTGCCATGAGTTACGCGCAAGGCATTTTAACAGACTTTGCCCAATCTCATTTACAAAATCCGTCTAAAATTAAATTGCTCAAAAATAGTCACATTGTACAAATTGAAGATCGAATGTGGTTCAATCCAAATTTAGACAATGCCCAGTATATGATACCGGGTATCGTCGTAATTTTAATAACTGTAATTTCAATGATGCTATCCGCAATTAATTTGGTACGTGAAAAAGAAATCGGAACCCTGGAGCAACTGATGGTAACGCCGCTGAAACGATATCAACTGCTTGTTGGTAAATTGCTCCCTTTTTTAATTCTCACTTTTATCGAAATGGGAATTGTAATGACAGCAGCAAACTTTATCTTTTCAGTAAAGGTTAGCGGCAGTTTTTTATTATTAGCAGGTATGGCGTCCCTGTTTCTATTTACCACGCTGGGATTGGGCATACTCATCTCTACAATCTCTTCCACTCAACAGCAGGCAATGTTCATTTCCTGGTTTTTTATGGTATTTATGATGCTGATGAGCGGCTTTTTCATCCCCATCGAAAACATGCCCATTGTTTTACAAAAAATCACCTACCTGAACCCGTTACGCTATTTCATGTTCATTATTCGTGACATCATTCAGAAAGGTTCTCCATTGCAATATCTATTAGTTGATGCTGTTCCGATGACAGTTTACGGATTAACAATTTTTATTATTGCAATTTTGAATTTTCATAAACGGATTGCTTAATTCCTTACTGTACGAGTTTTGATGATTTTTTAAATTTGGTCAGATATCTTATTTTTTCACAATGCAAACTAGGGTAATTGGGTAACTGGGTTATTGGGTAACATGGTAATTAGTTTATTGGGTAATTGGGAATTCCCAGCGCACTAAAGTGCAGGCGAAGGCTGAGGCAAAGGCGAAGGAAAAAAAATTCTTAATCCTTTAATCTTATACCTTACTCCGCCTTAGCCTTCGCCTCAGCCTTTTTGATGTAAGAGTTAAGTGATCTGGGTTAGA
>JADHVV010000208.1 GCA_016783825.1 Candidatus Zhuqueibacterota bacterium
CTTACTTGGCGCGGGACAAGGATATTCAAATATAGCCTGTATTTTAATTGAAAGTGGAATCGGAAGCGGGATTATTTTAAATGGACATCTCGTAAGGGGAGAGACCGGGAATGCCGGAGAAATTGGCTATTTTGATGTTAATTATTGTATGAATAACAATAATAACCGTTCACATAAAGGAGACATCAAGCAACAATTTTTAGGGGAATTTTTATCGGAAGTTAACCTTTTAGAAATGCTAAAAAGAAATATACAGACAGACAGGTGTATATCAGTTGCAGAGTTGAATCAACTGACATTGAAAGATTTGCTGATTTTGGGTGATAACGGAAACGAAAATATTCAAAAAATACTCGATGAATACGCGAATCCTTTAGCAATGGTTTGTATGAATCTGATCAATACATTAAACCCGGGTTTGCTTATCATAAGTGGATTTATCATTGAGAACTCAAACTATCTTTTCAAAAAGACAGTGGAAATTGTAAAGCAGCGAATGAAAAATGTTCCTTTTAGACCAGGTGAAATTGTAGTTGGAGAATTAGGAGAAAATGCCGGTGTACAAGGAGCAATTGTAATGGCGCTGCAGACTATTTTTGAGCATCCTTTAAAACAAACCCAGGGGCTTAACAAAAGGGTTAATTAATAATTTTTCAATTGAGTATAACTAACAAAATTAACTAACAAATAAATGGGAGAGATTCGGTATGAAAAAAATTACATTACTATTATCTCTAATCCTTTTGTTGTTATCGATTAATCTATTTGCCGGTGTGACAGGAAAAATTGTTGGCATAGTAACAGATGCAAACAATGGAGAACCATTAGCCGGGGCAAATATTTTAATCGAAGGGACAATAATGGGAGCTGCTGCGAGTTTAGATGGATATTATGTAATTCTAAATGTCCCGCCTGGAACTTACACACTCAAAGCAACAATGATGGGCTATACCACTTATTCTGTTTCTGAGGTTCGAGTAAAAATCGATCAAACGACAACCATAGATTTTAAAATGAAACAGGAAGTGATAAGTGGAGAAATGGTTGAGGTGACAGCAGTGCGTCCGATCGTTGAAAAGGATGTTTCTGCAAGCCAGTTAAATATTTCCTCGCAGCACATCGAAGCATTGCCTGTAGCAAGTGTAACTGAAGTCGTTGGATTACAAGCCGGTGTAACATCGAGCATGTCCATTCGCGGCAGCGGATCGGATCAATCTATCTTTATGGTTGATGGCATAATTTTGCGCGATGAAAGGAACAATCAACCGATAACCGCTGTGCCTTTAAGCGCGGTACAGGAAGTGTCAGTTCAAACCGGGGGTTTTAGTGCTGAATATAATAATGTACGTTCCGGTGTCGTGAATGTGGTTACTAAAGAGGGGGATCGGGAGCGATATGGCGGTCGTGCTACGATAAAATATCATCCACCAACGCAGAAGCATTTTGGAATATCACCGTATGATCCTGATGCATTTTGGCTTCGTCCTTATCTTGATCCCGAAGTATGTTGGACCGGTACGGAAAACGGCGCCTGGGATTATTACCAACAGCGCCAATACCCAAAGTTTGAAGGCTGGAATGCAGTAGCCGAACGTACGTTAAATGATGACGATCCGACAAACGACCTTACCCCGGCGGCAGCGCAACGAATTTTTGAATGGGAACACAGGAAACAGGGAGATATCGATAAACCGGATTATAATATTGACGCCGGTTTTGGCGGACCTTTACCTTTTGTGAGTGACTTACTGGGGAATCTCAGATTCTACACATCATTCAGAAGAGAACAGGACATGTATTTGATGGAACTCTCCCGGGAAGCGCTCACCAACCAAAGCGGGATGTTGAAACTTACATCTGATCTTTCGGAAACGATGAAACTTTCAGTGATAAGTCTTTACGGTGAAATTTATGCTTCGGCACTGTCAAGATCAGGCGGTACATCCTATATGAGTAGTTCCTGGGGTATCGCAAATGCTGTGGACAGATCCGGGTTTACTGTGCCCTGGAGAATTTTTACCAATACCTATTGGTCACCAACTGCTCGCTATTACAATATCTTTTCTGCAAAATTTACTCATCTTGTAAGCCCAACTCTTTTTTATGAGCTTCAATTAAAACGAAGCGGAAAGAAATATCATACAGCGCCGGGCAAAACGAGAGATTTTACAAAAAGTTATGAACTATTCGACGGCTACTGGGTGGATGAAGCGCCAATCGGATTTGAAGCTGATGCCAGGTTTGGCATCGATGGTTTAGGAATGGGCGGCCCGGTAAGCACCTCGAGAGATTACAGCAAGTTTGCCAGCACCTCGGCTAAATTCGATCTTGTCAGCCAGGTAAATCGCAATAATGAAATCAAAGCCGGTTTTGAATTCGTTTATGATCAATTAGATATGGACTTTGGCATGGTGAACAAGTTCTTACCGGAAGGTAATACCTGGACTAAATTTGAGCAAAGTCCATATAGGTTAACCACGTACCTGCAAGACAAACTGGAATATAAAGGATTTATCTCTACTATCGGGTTTATTATGGAATACAGTAATCCAAACGGTGATTGGTACGATATTGATATTTATAACCGGGAATTCTTTTCTGACAAGTACAGTGATGAAAATGAAGGGGATATTAATAAGAAGAAAGCAAAGGCGCAATTAAATATTAGTCCGCGTTTAGGTGTTTCTCACCCGATTACCGAGAACTCAAAACTTTATTTCAACTATGGTCATTACCGGCAGATGCCAACATCTGAACGGCTCTATCGTGTACAAAGAGCGATAAATAATAAAATTGATTATCTTGGCGATCCGACAATTCCGTTGGCCAGAACTGTTGCCTACGAGTTAGGGTATGATCACGCTCTTTTTGAAAATTACTTGTTCCATTTGGCTGCTTATTATAAGGATATCACGGACCAGGAAGATTGGACACGATTTATCAGTATTGATGGCAAAGTAAATTATTATAAATTAACAACGAATAACTATCAAGATATTCGCGGTTTTGAAATTGACCTCACAAAAACAACCGGAAGATGGTTTTTTGGAAATATTAATTATGAATACCGGGTTGGCACGTCAGGATATTTTGGATTGAAACAATACAATGAAAATCCGGCTGACCAACGCGAATACTTAAGACAGAATCCGAAACAATCAAAACCGCGTCCCATACCGAGATTTAAGGCGTACGTGGATTTCCACACACCTCGTGATTTTGGCCCGGCTTTTTCAGGTTTCCAACCGCTGAGTGAATGGCATCTTAATTTTATTGGTCGTTGGACTGCCGGAAGCTGGGGTACCTGGAATCCAAATGCAATACCCGGAATCCAATATAACGTTCAATGGAAAAGTTATTACAATGTGGATATAAAATTATCAAAAACAATCGCTGTTGGAAAATTTGATTTTCAATTGTTCATGGATATTTACAATTTATTTAATTTCAAACATTTTTCAGGTGTCTCTTTTCACGATTCCCATGATTACAATTTCTACATGAAATCACTGCATTTGCCGGCTGATATTGGAGATGAACTAACTTATGGTAATATTCCTGGCAGCGATGGTCCGGGAGATGTCAGAAACCAGGGAGTTGAATATGTCCCAATGGAATGGACTGCCACCATTGAAAAAATTGGTGATCCTAAAGCACGCGCGATCTATTATGCTGCTGATACAAAGAAATATATGCAATATTCGGAAAATGAGTGGACTGAAGTAAGCAAGAGCAGAGTAAACCAGGTCCTTGATGATAAAGCTTATATCGATATGCCAAACCAAACCTATTTTACATTCTTAAATCCAAGGAGTGTCTTTTTTGGTTTAACATTAAGTTATAATTTTTAGTATAAAAATTCAGAGTATAAAAACACAAATAACTCATAATAATTAAAGAGGATAGACTATGATAGTCAAAATAATGAAAAGCAAATCAAACTATGTGGTGTCGATTCTTCTTTTTCTCTTCCTTTTGAGCTTAATAAATGTCGCGATTGGTGATGAGACAAAATGGATCGCTATCGGCTCCTTGCACAACTGGTATTCAAGCGCCGGTTGTGAAATCGAAGTCGGTCGCAGACATTTAATTCCGGATCAGCAGGATGGATTAAGATGGCCGGCAGATGCAAAATACCAGGATTCTCAAGCTGCAAAGGCGCTTTGGATTGGCGCAACAAATTATCATGATCCTATTGTGGATAAAAACTTCAATTACAAAGTGATCCATGTAGGGCCTAGACATTTTGACGAAAACAACGAGTATATTCCGGTTGAATTTAAGATGATCGGTCGTTTCGATTCGCCGCTTGTTTATGTGGATGGAGTGCCTGCAGCAAATTCAACTTTTATGGATATGGTTGATGAAGTTGACCCAACACTCCGGGCTGACAGACTTCTCTATAATGTAGTAACCACTTCCATGGGACTTACGATAACGAGAAAAATTTATGCTTTCAGTCAGCAACATCATGATAATTATTTTATTTATGATTATGTATTTAAGAATACCGGTATTTATGATAAAGACGGCAACAAGTACGAACAAACGCTTACCGATGTCGTTTTCTTTTTTCAATACCGATACGCACCGTCCCGGGAAGGAGGACCTTACGGATATTATTTTTGTCCTCAAAACACCTCCTGGGGACGAAACACAGTGAATGATGTCATCGGTGAAGATCCCAGTGCAGGCGATCCGTTCCGCGCAATGTTCTCATGGCATGGGCGTCATTCAGGCTGGCAGGGACCCGGTGATGAAATCGGTGCGCCGTATTTCAGTTTGGATGGTCATATAACAGCTCAGCATTATGTTGGCGTCGTAACTATTCATGCTGATAAATCTCCCAGTGAGCCATACGATGATCCCTATCAGCCCACCACAACTCAATATTATGATTCGGATGGCGCAACAAGTTCTGGTAATGATCAGTTTAATGAAGCCAAAATGTCTGCCGAGTACGCAGAGATGACTTCAGGGCATCCGGCATTGAGTCATGCCGAAGCGTTGGGGGATGGCAATGCTGATGAGTTTGGTAATACACCGGGCGGTTATTCCCAGGCGCAAGGATTTGGGCCTTATACACTTGCCCCTGGTGATAGCATTCACATTGTAATGGCTGAAGGTGTCAGCGGAATAAACCGGCAGTTATGTTACTCGATTGGAGATACATGGCTCAACGGAAGCGGTCCATTTGATTTACCTGATGGATCGACAACGAATAGTTCAAATGATTATAAGAATGAATGGGTTTATACAGGTAAAGATTCCCTGTTTCAAACTTTCGAACGAGCAATCGAAAATTTTACTGCTGAATTTGATATACCTCAGCCGCCACCGCCTCCGGAACAGTTTGAAGTGAATTCCGGTGGCGATAGAATTATCCTTACCTGGGCAAGTAATGCTGAATCTTCTCCCGGGTTTGCAGGCTACCGGCTTTATCGGGCAATCCACACGCCGGATACGACTTTCAATGAAATTTATGCTTGTGGAAGCGGAACTGAAAATGCAAACATTGTGAATTCGTTTGACGATACGAGCGCTGTGCGCGGGTTTGATTACTATTATTACATTATCTCGTTTGATGATGGCAGCAATAATAATTCTACGACAAATCCTGGTGGTTCTTTAGTAAGTAACCGGTTCTTAACAAGGACAAACGAACCGGCTTATCTGAAACGTCGTCCGGGTGAACGGTTGGCAGACATTCGTGTCGTGCCCAATCCGTACAATATTAATGCCCGTGATTTACAGTACGGCGTAAGCGCACCGGATCGTTTGATGTTTTTAGAGATTCCGCCTCTCTGTAAAATTAAAATTTTTACCGAGCGGGGTGATTTAATCAGTGAAATTGATCATAACGATGGCAGCGGTGATGAAGCATGGAACTCGCTAACTACCTCACGACAGGTCGTTGTCAGTGGAGTTTACATCGCTTATTTTGAAGTTACAGAAGACTATTACGATTCATCCGGAGATTTGCTCTATAAAAAAGGCGACCATACAATTCGTAAATTTGTAATAATTCGTTAAATTATATAGATTTATTATTCCTGGGCTTTAATCTTAGGAGATATAAAAATGAAAAAACGTACTTTATTTATTGAGTTATCAATTGTTGTATTACTGCTGTACCTGACTGCCGGTTTTGCGGCAGATAAGAAACTGGCACAGACAGGTTTCCAATTTTTAAGCATTACCACTGATGCAAGGGCGTCTGCCATGGGGAGCGCTTTTACAGCGGTTCCCGGAAAATCCAGTTCAATTTTCTTCAACCCGGCTAATATGGCTTCGATCAGTTCTTTTGTTGACCTGTCGTTGAGCCAAAATAATTGGATAGCGGATATTAATCACTATGCCGGCAGCCTGGCAATCAGTCCAAAAGGCGGACATTATGGTGTAATTGCACTTAGCGTTATGTCCGTTGACTATGGTGAATTTCTTGGCACTGTTGTGGATGCCACAAGTGAAAAAGGCTTTCGCGATACCGGTTCCTTTGCGCCCACTGCGTATGCCTTTGGAATTGGCTACGCAAGAGCGCTCACAGACCGGTTCTCGGTTGGGGGACATGTGAGATATGTCTCTCAAAAATTAGGAAACAGTATCCTTCCGGCTGATGATTTTTCATCAAGTGGGCTCACAAAAGAGGTGGATAACAGGGTTGAGGTGATGGCATTTGATTTTGGTACAATTTACCGTACAGGATTTAAAAGCCTGGTGTTTGGAATGAGCGTGCGGAATTTTTCGCAAGAAGTAAAATACCAGACCGAAGGATTTCAGCTTCCGCTGACCTTTAATATTGGTATTTCCATGAATGTTTTTGATCTTTTTATGGAAGAAACCGACCTGCACTCACTAATGGTTTCAATTGATGCGCTTCATCCCCGTGCTTATTCGGAACGGATTAATATTGGGACTGAATATTGGTTCAAAAATATGTTTGCATTAAGATGCGGTTATAAAAATAATTATGATGAACGCGGTTTAACTGCGGGTTTTGGTTTTCAATTGAATCTCGGAAAACGCAATTTAGCTGTAGATTATTCTTATACACCATTTGGCGTGTTTGATATGGTACAGCGGATGTCTTTTCGTTTATCAATGTAACCCGGTTTTAAAAAACAATTTCTCCAGAATTGTATAATCAAGGAGTAAAAAATGAGAAAGATAATATTTTTATTATTAATGACATCAGCAGCAATCGCTTTTTTCATTGGTTGCGAGGCAGATAATCCCGCGAGTATTTACGATTCAAATAAAGAAGGTGATGCCACACCTGTTCTTACTAAATTGTTGCCGGAAGATAGTACACTGGCGGGAATAGGAGAAATAACCATTCAGGGACAAAATTTTTCTTCTATCCCGGAAAATAACCTCGTTTATTTTGATAAAACACTAACAACAGTCGTGTCAGTAACTGAATCGCAAATTACCGTAAAGAGCCCCAATATTCTGAGTGACACCATTAAGGTTAAAGTTGCTGTACAGGGATCTTACATTTACAGCAATATTATGGAATATAAATTGGTTCCGGCAGTGTGGGAATTCGGCGGATTCGATGAATACAGTGATGCTTATGCCATAGCATGCGACAGCGATGAAAATCTTTATGTGTCCACAAAAGGTAAAAAAGTTTATAAGGTTACCCCTGACGGTGAAAAAACCATTTATTCTGA
>JADHVV010000035.1 GCA_016783825.1 Candidatus Zhuqueibacterota bacterium
AACTTTCATCAATCTATTATCAAATATCAGATACTACAAATAACCTGGATATTGGTTTAATTGTGACCAACCTTGAAACACCAACCTCAAAAGATTTTAATGGAAATTATGACCCGGCTGAAAAAGATAGTTTCAGCATCGATTTGATCACGCTTACTGAAGATCAACCGCCCGGGGACGAAAATTTCTTTTTACAAAACAACCTCGTAAAATTAACCGATCGTCATGGCATTCGATTAAATGTTTTACATCAAGAAAGCTGGCGCGCCAATGCTGTGGTAACATTTGAGAATGGTGAATATGAAATCATTCAATTTTTTCCAATGTATCCCACAAATGGAAAAACAAAAAGAAATTTTATAGAAACCGTCTATCCCAATCCATTGGTGATTGGTGAAAATGATCCTGTGCAAATGAAATATATTGTATCAGACGAAGAAGCCGGGGAACTCGACATTCTATCTTCGGACGGACGGTTAATGAAAAGATACCGCTTCGATGCTCCGAAATACAATTACCACATTTTACAATGGGATGGCAGGAATGAAAAAGGGAACTTTGTCAGCAGCGGAATATATGTGTTGGTTTTACGGGTTGGGAATTCAGTTGACATAAAAAAGTTAGCTATAATCAGAAAGTGAAAAAAGAAATATGAATATTATATTTGAATTTTTAATCATCGCTCCGCCAATTTTAATTGCATTGACTTTCCATGAATTCGCCCATGCCTACGCAGCGTACCGGCTTGGAGACCCAACTGCCAAACAGATGGGCAGGCTTTCTCTCAATCCGTTGGTGCATCTTGATGTATTAGGGACTGCCATGCTGTTTATCGTCCACATTGGCTGGGCAAAACCGGTTCCGGTAAACCCGGCATATTTTAGAAATCCCAAACAAGACCTGCTCTGGGTTTCATTAGCGGGACCTGCTTCCAACCTTTTGCTTGCTTTTATTTTCGGACTGATGTGTCGCATGATGGGAATTGAAAGTCTTCGAAATCTTGAGCCTGGGTTTTCAGGTGTTTTCCAATTCATGATCGGTTTTGGAATGATTATCAATATTGTTTTGGCATTTTTCAATTTCCTGCCGATTCCACCGTTGGATGGCTCAAAAATTTTGATGGGATTGGTGCCGCAACAATATGAAAACCAATTAGTGCCATATTTGAGGTATGGGCCAACTATCCTAATCGCATTGATCGCAATCGGATATTTGACAAAGGTTTCTATCCTGTGGATGATTATTAATCCGTTTGTGAAGTTTTTTTCGTATTTATTTGCTGGAGCGGATTTGTCGTTTTAAGCCCAGATAATGCAATAGAAGAAAAAATTGCCACGAAGACACGAAGAACACCAAGAAACACAAAGAAGAAAAAAATAATTCTTGTTGTTGAAATCGGGAGATTCCGGCTAAAAAACATGCCGGAATGACAGTTCTTAACAAAACTATATTAGAATTGAGCAGCCCTGATGCAGATGCGACTTATCGTATTGTTGAAACCAAACTCCATTGATCCATTACTCCGTAAAACTCCCACGTATTTTTTTTCTATTTTTCCGTGTGGGTTTTTGATCCGTGTGGGCAATATTATCTTTTCCCATCAAAACGACAACACTTCTGGGTTTCGTAAAATAACTTTCTGTTTTGCTTAATAACATTTCATCCCCAGGTCTCAAAAAATCTTCCCCCGTTTTTAAGCTTGTGTCCACAACTCTGTACCAACTCTTATTTATGTCTTTGGGCAGTTTGACATTAAAATTCTTCTCATCTGCATTCAAAATAAAAAACAAACAGTAATTGTCCTGATGCGAAGGAACCTCTGCTCCATCAAGCAAGTAACATAAAATTTTCTGGTTCGGATTTTTCCAATTTGGTTCTTTCAGGTTAATATCGAACCATTTAATATCCGGGATATCATTTGAATTTTTATCTTTTCCCGAGAAAAAAGTTGTACTCCTAAAAACAGAATGACTTTTACGAAAGACAATTGCCTTTTTAAAGAATTCAAAAACATCCTGATTTTTCTCTAACAGTTCCCAATCAATCCAACCGGTTTCATTGTCCTGGCAATAAGCATTATTGTTGCCCTGTTGTGTTCTTAAAAACTCATCTCCAGCCAGGATCATCGGCGTGCCCATGGAAAAGAGCAAACAGCAGATAACATTCTTTGCCATCTGTTTGCGAAGTTTGAGAATTACCGAATCATCTATTATGCCTTCAACGCCGCAGTTCCAGGAATAGTTGTGATTTGATCCATCATTATTTTTCTCACCGTTTGCTTCGTTGTGCTTTTTGTTGTAAGTGTAAAGATCATTCAACGTGAAACCATCGTGGCAGGTAACAAAATTGATACTATGATTTACCGTTCTGTTATCATCAAATAAATCATGGGAACCGGTCAGCCGCCAGGCAAGTTCGCAAATTTGACCCGCTTCTCCCTTCCAGAATCTTCGCATACTATCCCTGAATTTATCATTCCATTCTGCCCAATCCTTTGGGAAATTACCTGTTTGATAAGTGGTCACATCCCAGGGTTCAGCGATCAATTTCACTTTATTTAATACCGGATCATTGGCGATAGTTTTAAAAAAGACACCATCTTTTTTGAAAACAGCCCCCTCGAGTCCCAGTATCGTTGCCAAGTCAAAACGAAATCCATCCACGTGCATTTCTTCCACCCAATATTTTAACGAATCAATTACCATTTGCAATACTTGTGGATTTTCAACATTCAAGATATTTCCGGTACCGGCATTGTTTCGGTAATATCGGTATGGCTTATCACTGGTGCCTCGTAATGCATAATACGTTTGGTTATCAATTCCCCTAAAACATAAAGTTGGTCCAAGCTCATTTCCTTCGCCGGTGTGATTATAAACAACATCGAGAATTACTTCAATTCCTGATTTATGAAGTTCACGAACCAGCGTCTTAAATTCATTCACCTGGCAGCCGGGATAGCTTTGTGAACCATAAGAATATTCCGGCGCGAAAAAACCGATTGTGTCGTATCCCCAATAATTTTTTAATCCTTTTTGCACGAGAAAATTATGTGTGTAAGATTCCTGAATCGGTAATAACTCGACTGCGTTCACACCGAGTTTTTTAAAATGATGAATTTTTTCGATGAATCCTAAATAGGTGCCGGGTTGGGAAACGTCCGCAGAGTGGTGAGCTGTAAATCCTTTTAAGTGAACTTCATAAATTATTAATTCATTTAGCGGGATAGCTGGTGACGTGTCATTCTCCCAATCAAAAAAATTTTTTATAACAATCGATTTAGACACAACCAGGGTATTGTCACGCTTATCAAAAAACCGGTCTTTTTGAGTTGAATCTTTTTTATAGCCATTCAAAATATTTTCTTTACAGGCAAATTTCCCGGTAACAGCTTTTGCATAAGGATCCAACAAACATTTATTTTTATTAAAACGAAAACCATTGTCAGGATCGTATTTCCCATCAACTTTAAATGCGTAAAGCTGCCCGGCTTTTAAACCATGAACAAAAACATGCCAGGTATTTTTGTCTTTATTTTTAAGTTCAATGATGTCAGTTGGCTCGTCTTCCGGCTTTTCAAAAAGCAGCAAAAATACTACTGTGGCATATTTTGAGAAAAGTGCAAAATTGACTCCATCCGGTTTCACTGTCGCACCCTGGGGATAAGAGCTTCCTGGAGATATTTTCAATTATAATTTTCCTTATAAATTCTGTTTTTCTATAATACTCATGGCAGTCATCTAATAAAATTAAGTCTGAAAATTTCTTGTTTAGGGGGCTGGATTAAATAACTTTCCCATTTCAAATTTAAATTGTGTTGTAAATCAACGACTTACAGATTCAATAGGTGTAATTTAATTTATCCAGCTCCCTTAAACGTTAAAATAGTGTTGTCCATTGGGATTATAAATAATATTCAGTGAGGAGGGAACTGCGCTGATTTCAAATCGTGAGTTAAAATACAATTCACCATCCAGGTGTGCAGGAACTTCTTTTTCAAATTCAAATAGCAGTTTTTTTGTTTGAAAATAATTTACGACATCGTCTTCAGTATGAATTTTTTTCATCACATGTAATAGCTCTTTGACCCTTGAAAAAAATTTCAACTCCTGGATCAAACAAACATCCAGCATCCCATCATTTACAAATGCATCGGGCGTTAAAAATAATCCACCGGCGATCCTCCTGCCATTAGAAATAGTATTTAAAAATGATTTGGACTGAGTTGTCTTACCATCAATTGTAACCTTCATGTCAAGTTCTTTATACGAAACCAGTGTTTTAAGGATATGCCACTGATATTTAAATTTATTTCCCTTTTTGACATCCTGTTTTTTATCACTTTTATAGTTTTCAGCCGCCACTTGCGCATCAAATCCCAGGCCCATGCCATTGAGGAAATACTTATCATTGCACTTGCCCACATCCATTTTAATGGTATTTGTTTCCAGCAAGATTTCCCATTCATGATTTGTGAAACGCCCCGGGAAACCAAGGACAGCAATAAAATCATTTCCGGTACCAGCCGGCACCGCACCAAAAACAACGTTTTTTTTGCCAACCAGAATTTGAGCAACTTCATTAAAAGTGCCATCTCCACCAACCGCAATAATGTGGTTAAATCCATTATCTACAAAATCTTTAGCAATTTCTGTCGCATGACCTTTTCTGTCAGTAAAAACGATCTCTGCGTTCAAATTTTGCTTTTGGATTATCTCTTTAATTTTCTCAGTATAATTTTTAGCAAAGCCATTACCAGCGACCGGATTGATGATAAAAATCCATTTATTTTTAGATGTCATTCAAATCTCCAGCAAAATGATTTGTTATAAACTTGTTGTCAAATATCAACCAAACGTAAAACCTTTTTCTTTAAATAACTTCAAACAAGCTGTTACAACGTCAGGTTCGTACTGCTTGCCTTTCCCCCTTTTTATCTCTGCCAACGCGGCGTCAATTCCTAAAGCAGGGCGATAAGGGCGGTGCGAAGACATGGGTTCAACAACATCAGCAACAGTGATTATTTTCGCTTCGAGTATGATTTTCTTCCGCTTTAGTTTTTGTGGATACCCGGAGCCATCTATTTTTTCATGGTGCTGCAGAACCATTTGAGCAATGGGCCATGGAAAATTTATTGTACGAAGAATTTCAAAACCAAACTGCGGGTGCATCTGCATTAGCTGATATTCCAAATCAGTCAATGCACCGGGCTTGGTTAATATTTCAGATGGAATATTTATTTTTCCAATGTCATGTAACAACCCGGCAATCCTTATCCCTTCAATTTGGTTCTCTTCCACTCTTAACTCTCTTGCAATGGCGCAAGCTAATTTTGCGACACCAACCTGATGTCCTGCTGTATAGGGATCTCGCATTTCAACTGCGGACATTAACGCAAGTACTGTTCCCTCAAATGTCTTCTTCAAATCGTGAATGCTTTTTTGCAGTTCTTTTTTTGCCTGGTTGAGTTCTGTGAGATCAACGTCTAAATTATAGAACTCAGGCTCACCATGCATATTTTTAAACATCACATGACTGGAGTGCGCTTCAAAAATTGACCCATCCTTTCGTTTTAATCCCTGTTCCCCGTCAGGGATTGCTTTTTCTGTTTTGATCCAGGTTTGAATATCATTGGTTACTTCCTGCCTGCTGTATTCCGGAATAATTAATTTCTCTAAATTTTTTCCTATTGCTTCTTCTTTAGAATATCCATACAACGCCTCACTTGCTTTATTCCAAAAAATCAGGTTCCTGTCTTTATTAAATCCCTGCACAGCGATACTGGAAACATTTTCAATAAGAGATCGAAACCGCACTTCGCTTTCACGCAAGGCGCCTTCCGTTTGTTTGAGATTGTCAACATCAATGATGATTCCCTCACAGGACATCAACTTACCCGTTAGATTATAAACGCCTCTACCTTGCTCCCACACCCATAATTCTTTTCCGGTTGAAGTGAGAATTTTATATTCCAGTTGATAAGCCTGTTCATTTTTTAGCGCTTCCTGTTTTGTTTCCCAAACATTTTTTTGGAATTCCGGCTGGATAATTTTCCCAAAAGATATTTTTCTGTTTTCAATCAAATCTTCCGGCAGATAGCCGGTCAAATTACTGCATCCCTGGCTCACAAATTTCATCGTCCATTTTTTATCATTAAGACAACGATACGCCAAACCAGGAAGATTGCTCATAAAATAGGAAAGCGCTCTTTGACTTTCCATAAAACTCTCTCCAACCCGAACCCGCTCACTTACGTCACGGACATAAAACATCTGCGCCGTTTCGTTAGAGTATTTTACCGTCCGAATACGTAATTCTACCGGCACTGCTGTCTCATTGCCGGTTCGAAAAGATGTTTCATAATAACTTATCTCACCGGACAGCATGCTGGGCAAATCATTTTCCACATCTTTGAGACAATCCGCATGGACCAGTTCCAGCATTTTTTTCCCAATCAACTCCCCCTTGCCCATCTCGTGAAGCAAGCTTGCCGCTAAATTAACATCTATAATTTTTCCATTGAGATCGGTTGCATAAATACCATCAGGGGAACTCTCAAAAAGTATTCTGAATCTTGTTTCGCTTTCCCGCAAACTTTGTTCAGCAGTTTTTTTACTTTTTACCCTCATTTTTTTACTCCACAACTTTTACCTTTCCGACAATCCAATTGCCAAAAGATTTATTCATGCTTAAGCAAGTCAAGAAATTAATCTTCAACCACAAATTCAAACAATAAACTGGATAAAACTAGAAAAACGATGTCAAACCCACTTAAAATTTTAATCCATGAGATTGTATCCGAAAGCGTACCGCCATTTATTAAAATGGTTGTTGATTTTACGGCTGCTAATAATATTGGGATGACAACAGGGAAGAGAAGCACAGGTAATAATATTTCACGAGCCCGTGTATTTACTGAAATGGCAGAAAGCAGGGTCCCAACTGCTGCGAAACCAAGCGTTCCAAGAAAGACAACAAGGCTAAGGGGAAGAAGAATTGAAAAAATGTTAAGATTAAAAAATATAATCAGAAGCGGTATAAGTATAATTTCCATTATAAGCATGAAAATAAAATTACCGATCATCTTTCCGAGATAAATAACGTAATGATCAACAGGGCAAAGCAATAGTCCTAATAATGATCCATGATCAACTTCATAAATAAAAGATCGGTTCAAACCCAAAATTCCAGCAAATGTGATGGCAATCCATAAAATTCCCGGAACCATTTCCCGCACATTTGTGCTTCCTGGTTCAAACATGAAATTGAAAATGATAACCACAATCAGGCAAAAGATCATCATAGAAGACAGCGTATCACGGCTGCGAAATTCGGACAAAATATCTTTCCACGTAATTGCCATAATTGTTTTCAATACTAAAATCAATTACCTTCTCCTGTTCTTTTTCTGTACAATATTTTAAAGTTCTCAAAATTCATATCACCGCGACTGTTTTTTTCAACAATTTTACCCTTTGCCAGGATAGCATAATGGGTAGCGAGTTCCCAGCCCAAATAAAGGTTATGCGTTGTCATTAAAATGATTCGTTCCGGTGTTATGAGCGAAGTCAATAAACTTGAAAAAAGATCGATTCCCTGTTGATCAAGTCCGCTAAATGGTTCATCCAATAATATAATTTTGGGATCAGGCAATAACGCTCTTGCTATTGTCAAACGTTGCTGCATGCCACGGGAAAAATTTCTTACTAAATCATCTCTTCTATCATACAATCCAACCTGGGTCAATTTAGCGTGTATAATATTTTTTTCATTTTTCAAACCATACATGCGCGCGTAAAAAGTTAAATTTTCTTCTGCGGACAGGTTGCCATATAAAAAACTTTGATGACCGATAAATCCGATTTGGCTTCGTAATTCAATGCCGGACTGGTCGGAAATATTACGTCCTATTTCAATTTTTCCTTCAGTTGGTTTAGACAAGGTAGAAAGAATTTTGAGCAGAGTCGTTTTTCCAGCGCCATTGGGCCCAACAATTATCCAAAATTCCCCGGAGTGTATTTGCAGGTCTATTCCCCGAAGCGCAAAAAAATTACCAAAAGATTTTGTGATGTTATTTATTTTGATCATAATTTCAATTTAATTTCTTGATCACCATAAAGAAATAGATAAATATTTTTATCAACATTATCCAATATCTCATCCTTGATTGTACCGATGAGTTTAATAAATCTTCTCTTATCAAATGAGCTTATTTGTTTTGTTTTAATTAATGAATCTTTCATAAGCCTATTTTGATTATCCTTGATCAAAATAATATCAAGTACGGTAGGATTCTCAATTTTAGATGAAATTGGAATGATTGTTAATAAATTGCTTGAAGTTATATATTTCTGTTGCTGGATAATAAGTGCAGGTCTTAATTTTTTATATTCATGACCAAAACTTGGATCAAAATTGACTAACCATATCTGACCGCGTTGAAATTTTTTCATAATTCATCCAAATTTAGATAATAATTAACTTCTTCATCAGATAGAAAGTCATCTGATATATCGTTTATTGATGATAATTCGATGTCTATGTCAGATGCTTCAATTTTATTATCTTCAAATGTGACTATGACTTTAAACTTAACATTTCTTTTTCTTGTCAATTCTTTGGGACAATACAAATGCCCATCTGACAACAATTTACTTTCAAAGGCTAATGTTTCCATGTTACATTCCTTAATTTTAAAACAATATTTCGCCCATTAATAACAATATTTATCTCTAATTTAATACAATATTTTTATGATGCAACTTTTTTTTGAATAATCTTTTCAAGGGCTCATCTTTTGTTTTATGTGTGTAGTTACTATTTCACTTTTTAATATTTTGGTTAACTCATGCTTGGCATTCGATAGGGCTTACAAAGTATTAACCAGATATAAATTTTGAAAACTATCTATTTTTTCAAAAACGTATAACCAAATCCCACAATTAGAAAACCAACCACGACCAACAAAACAATCCATTTAATATCGAAATTAAAGCCTATAGTTTTCCCCGGCAAATTGGTCAGGGTCAATTCCAGTTGCATTCCTGGCATCAAATGTTTTAATGAATAGTGTTGATAGGTTTTGCCTTTTATGTTGAAATCGCCCATTGGTTTTACGCCAGGACCCTGAATAGTCAATTGAGGATTTTCGATGAACACATTCACCCCGCCGGTTGGATAGATAATTTGACGAGTATATTGGTATTCATTTCCTTTGTATGGAATTTGGAACTGGTATGAATACTGTTTACTTCCCGGGGAAAATAAGGCAGTATCATATAACGTACCATTTTTAACGGTGCTCGAATTTTTTGCATCCGGCGTTAAAATTTTCAGGTTTTCATAACCTGCCGGTAAAGGAAACTCAAGAACATAATGAACATTTTCGTCTTCCGTTTTTTGACCCATATAAGTTTTTTTGCCACGATTGTTGATTAAAAAGATCTCTTTCAATGTAAGGACATTATTTTCATGGCTTAAAAATAAATGTTCCATAGGCACAAAAATATCTTTCTTGTCCGATGTATTATCAAAAACGACAAGATCACTCTGCTGCTTTAATTGATGCAAAGAAATGCGAACGCCATTTCCGTAATAGACAATATCATTAAAAGTTACGCGTGGATAATAAATCAAAGAACTATCGACCGGCAAGTTGGTCAGGCGGTATTTCCCTCGTGAATTAGTTTTCTTAACATAGCTGGAATCATCAACGAGATTATGCCCCAGGTAAACTAGAAGTTGCACTTCTACATTCCTGACCAAAGAGCTGTCTTCAGATCCACTATAAATATTTCCCCAAATTTCTCCTTTCTGGGCGGTTAGAGAAGTTTGGATAATTAATAAAAAAAACAACAAATATATTGGTATTGATTTTTTCATATTTCATTTTCCTTTGCTTTTCTTCTTTTTTGTGTTTTTCTTTTCTGCTTTTTCGATTTTTGCCGTTTCTTTTTTCTTCCGTCCCATAGCGTGTATCAAAATTATTATCACACCAAGCGTGACAATAAATGAACCAATCCACATCCAGTTCATTAATGGATTGATTTTTATTGCAAAGGTAGCTGATCCATTTTCTTGATAACTGGCGAGAGAAATGAACAAATCCTCTTTCAAGTTTGAAAGCAGGGCTGCTTCAGAAGTCCGCTGAGATTCACGCATTGTCGATTTATGAAAATGGCTCTGGGGGTATAATGTTCCGATTTGTTTGTCACCTTGAAAAATCTTCATTTCAGTGTAAAGAACATCTTTATTTTTTTCGTGACGCTCACCCATTTGATTATACTCAATACGGTAACTTCCAATTGTTGTTGATTCCCCTTTTTTCATTGTGAGTTCTTTTTCTTGTTTATATGCCGTCGTTCCTACAATGGAGAGAAAAATCATGACAACGCCAATGTGAACTAAATAGGCTGCATATCGTCGGGTTTGTGTATTTAAAACACGTTTTAATGCCTGAAAAAAATTTTCACCATGTTGTTCTTTTTTTGCCGAAGCGCTTTGGAATAATTCAGTAAAAATCACGCCAACCGCTAAAAAGGCGATGGTGAAAACAGCTAATGATGGAAAATGTTTTATTCCGGCAAAAAATAAAATTATTGCAAAAATTAAAGCGCCGGCAAATGAGTATGTAGCTTTTTTAATTAACACATTAACCTTTGTCTGCTTCCAAGTTAATAATGGACAAATAGCTAACAACAAAAACATAACGATCCCAAATGGAACAGAAACTGTATTAAAGAATTTTTCACCCAATGCAATTTGTTTCCCGATAAACAATTCTGTAAAAGCCGGGTAGAGTGTTCCCCATAAAATTGTAACCGTTAAAATAATAAAGACAAAATTATTGAGTAAAAAGTTAAACTCTCTGCTCATTAATGAATCAATACTTGCTTCAGATTTTAATTTTGATTTTCGCCAGATCATTAGCATTACAGTAACAACAAATACAATACCCATAAACACTAAAAAGAGCGTGCCTATGCTTGATCTCCCGAACGCGTGAACTGATGAAATAATACCGCTGCGAGTGATAAAAGTACCCAGGATTGTCAATAAAAATGTCGCTACAACAAGAGAGATATTCCATGTTTTCATCATAGAGCGGGAACGTTGTGCCATGAGTGAATGAATGAACGCTGTCCCGGTCAACCAGGGCAGGAGGGAAGCATTTTCTACAGGATCCCATGCCCAATATCCTCCCCAGCCTAATTCCACATAAGCCCATTGTGCGCCGAGAACATTACCAATCGTTAATGAAATCCAGGCAAATAAACTCCAGTTGCGGCTCTCATTTAGCCATTTCTGTGACAGGTCGCCTTTCATCAAAGCAGCTAATGCAAATGCAAAAGGAATTGTAAAACCGACAAAACCTAAAAACAGTGATGGAGGATGAAATACCATCTGGGGATTTTGTAACAGGGGATTTAATCCATAGCCGTCAGGTAAAGCGCTGCCGAGTTTTTCAAATGGATTGGAATAAAAGATAACCAAACCTAAAAAAAATACCGTTACAGCACTGTGAATTGTAAAAACGTAAGGTTTTAATGAGCTTTCTTTTTTCCTGTTTACATAAACATACAGTGCATTGAAAGCAGTCAAAAGCCACGCCCAAAAAAGCAATGAACCAGCCTGACCCGCCCAAACAGAAGATATGGTATAAAAAAGTGATAATTTCCGGTCTGAATATTCAGCAACATAACGTAAAGAAAAATCACGTGTAATAAATGCATACGCTAACAAACCAATGCTGAGTGTTATTAAAAAGAATTGACCATAAATAGCCAATTGAGCATTTTTAATAAGTTTGTTTTCCTTTAATTTTAATCCCGAAGCGCCTGCCCATATTGTATATGCCGTAAGCATAAAAGCGGTCAATAATAAATAAAATCCGAAAGACAAGGGGTTTCTCCTTTGTGATTATATTTTAATTTAGTATTTTGATAACAATGTTTTGTAACTTTACAGTTCTAATTTGGCAAAATAATTAAAAAAAATTATTGGAGCCATTCTTTGTCTTTAATTATTACTACTTTGTCAGATTAGCAAATAATTGTAAAATGGATAAAAAACAAACAAAAAACCTGTCATTCCGGCAATCGCTTAAGCCGGAATCTCATATTATCTGAGGAGATTCCCGCTAAAAACGTGCGGGAATGACAATGGACTCCAATCTGACAAGTAGTATTGTTTTACCATTAATTTTATAGTTTTCTGATAAATATATTTACTCCGTCTCTGCCTCATATTTTGAAGGACATTTGGTCATGATCTGTGTTGAATTAAAAATACCGTTTTCGTATTTCCCTTCAACAACAACCGATGGCGCGTCTTCAAATGTATCTGGCGCTACGCCTTTATGCCTGACATCCAAAGTATCCTGCCCATCAGTCATTTGAAAAGTAAGGATTAAATTTTGTGCATCCCAATTAACCGATCCATCTACAAGCACCCCGTTAATTCGTGCGCCTTTGCCGACCAGTTCTTCCTGTTGCTGGAAAAAATCTTCAATTTCCAAAAAATATGAAGATGAATCTTTCATCCCTGACCAGAACAAATAGACAACGACCAATAAAATAATTCCACCGCCGATAACAAGTTTTTTATTCATTTGTTTTCCTCTCGGTTTTTTTTAAATAATTGTATTCGGAGTGCATCGCCTTTATGCGATGCGTAATGCATAAAGGCATTGCACTCCGAATTTTTTTGCAAGATATTCAAGGTTTAGTAAAGCTACATTACTTAATAATATCAGTTCCCATGAATTCTCTCAATACTTCAGGGACAATTATAGTACCTTCATCAGTTTGATAATTTTCCAAAATCGCGATCACTGTCCGCGGCAATGCCAAGCCCGAACCGTTTAGCGTATGCACAAACTCTGGCTTTGAAGAAGGATCACGTTTGAAACGAATATTCGCTCTTCTCGCCTGAAAATCTTCAAAATTGCTGCAAGAAGAGACTTCCAGCCACTTGCTCAAACCAGCAGCCCAAACTTCAATATCATAACATTTTGCAGCAGCAAAACTCAAATCTCCGCTTGCCAAAGTAAGCACCCGGTATGGCAATTCCAGTAATTGTAAAACTTCTTCTGCGTTTCCTAATAATGTTTCCAGTTCATCGTATGAAACCTTTGGATCAACAAATTTCACCATTTCCACTTTATCAAATTGATGAACACGGATTAGTCCGCGCGTATCTTTCCCATGAGTCCCTGCTTCTCGTCTGAAACAAGGCGTATAAGCCGTATAATAAACCGGTAAATTTTCGCCCTTTAACACCTGATCTCTCAATAAATTAGTAACCGGCACCTCAGCAGTTGGAATCAAAAACAAATCATCCACCGCTGCATGATACATGTCCTCTTCCATTTTTGGCAATTGCCCGGTGCCAAACATGCTTTCCCGGTTGACAATGAACGGCGGATAGACTTCTATGTAGCCATGTTTTTTAATGTGCAGATCCAGCATAAATGAAATGAGCGCGCGCTGTAACCTGGCGCCCAATCCCATATAATTGATAAAAAACGAGCCAGAAACTTTTGATCCGCCGGCTAAATCAAGGATTCCTAATTTTTCGCCAACTTCCCAATGGGGCAGCGGCTGAAAATCCATCTCCGGCAACTCGCCCCATTTTTTCACTTCAATATTTGCCGATTCATCTTTTCCTTCCGG
The DNA here is from genome assembly GCA_016783825.1 of Candidatus Zhuqueibacterota bacterium. Lineage (GTDB taxonomy): Bacteria > Zhuqueibacterota > Zhuqueibacteria > Thermofontimicrobiales > Thermofontimicrobiaceae > Nigeripontimicrobium. The sequence continues at coordinate 13,674 of JADHVV010000035.1, forward strand.
AACAGAGGGATGCGGAATATTGGGAATACGAATCTGAATTTCAAAAATCTGCTCATCGAGTTTTCTGATCTGCTCATCGAGTTCTTTTATTTTGTCTGAAACATTTCGCATTTTGGCGATGACTTCGGAAGCATCCTGCTTTAATTTTTTCATGTTGCCAATTTCTTCCGACACCGTATTCCGTTGACGTTTAAGGTCTTCAACTTCAATCAGCATCTTCCGCTTTTCTGTATCCAATTCGATCAACTTATCCACATCTGCATGATCGTTTTTCAACTCGATAGCGCGTTTTATTTTTTCAACGTTATTACGAATAAATTTTAAATCAAGCATTTCAATGTCCTTTAGTATATTTTTGTATCAAATAAAATCTTTACACACCCAAAGGGTGAAAGGTAACTGGGTAATTAGTTTATTGGGTAATTAGGAATTTGCAATACTGTTATATTTTTATTACCAAATTACCTTAATTACCCAATTACCACTCACTACTCACAAATCACCACTCACCTTTCACCACTAACAAATCACCACTCACCAACTATTGTCCTTTCCCCGCAATCATCGTATAAGCTGTTCGCAGCATAATTTTTAAGTCCATTCGCAGTGACATGTTTTCCAGGTAAAAAAGATCGTACTCCAACTTTTTTTGAACATCTTCAATTGATGTATCATAGCCGCTTTTGATTTGCGCCCATCCGGTGATTCCTGGTTTCATCCGGTGACGTCGATTGTATAAGGGGATTTTATTTTTCAACCTGTTCACAATCTGGGGTCTTTCCGGACGCGGCCCGATCAAACTCATGTCATTAAAAAGAATATTTATAAATTGGGGTATTTCATCGATCCTTGTTTTTCTTAAAATATTCCCCACCCGGGTGATGCGCGGATCATTTTCTTCAGCCCAAACAGCCCCGGTCTCCTTTTCCGCTTTATCAACCATTGATCTGAATTTTAAAATTTCAAATATTTTTTCGTTCTGTCCCACTCTTTTTTGTCTAAAAAAGATTGGTCCCCGTGAACTCAATTTAATAACAATCGCTACCAAAATCCAGATCGGTAATAAAATAAAAATCACGAATATCGAAATAAAAATATCGATCAGCCGCTTGATCTGTTTTTCCCAATCGGGCATTAATTGGGGAAGAATTTCAATCAAAGGGATGCCATAAATCTGGTTGGTTCTTCCATAGCCCATAACAATATCATAAAGATCAGGCACAATTTTTAATGTAACCGGCAAATTATCACACCGGGAAATGATATTAACAACCTCTTTATGCGTACTCTCCTTTACGGCAATGATGATCACTTCTATTTTGTTTTGTAATGTGATATTTTTAATATCTCCGTAGCTTCCGATAACAGAAAGCGCCCGGTAACTTTTTTTCAGATTTTTCTTGGATTGCGATATAAATCCTTTAACCTGGTAGCCGAGAGCCGGTGCATTATCTAATTTGTCAAACAATTCACGAGCCTTATCATTCCATCCAATGATAAGTGTATTCCGTCTGCCAATACCAATTTCCAGAAGTTTTCTCTGAATCGTTCGTAGTAAAATTCTTCCCAGGCTAACAAAGAACACTAACATCAACCAATAGGAAATGATAATTATTCGGCTGAAAGTCGGCGCAGAATCAAGATCCACCTGGGTATCAAATGTCGCTACGAAAATAATTCCCATGCCTATGGAAATCGTTTTCAATACAACCACAAATTCGTCAAATCGTGACCTTGCATACCAGGATCGATAAAGTCCAAAAAACAAAAAGAACAGGAACCACACAAAAAATAAAATTAACGAAATTCCAATTTGTTGATCCGGCGTAAAAAATCCTAATTGTTGACGCAATAGAATCCAGCAAAAAAAAGTTATATTTATTGTGATCAGATCACTAAAAAAAAGAAAAATTTTTTCAATGGTTTTTGGCATTTAGTCTGTATCATTCTAAATGATTTTTTTTTGTTAGTTTTTTTCCTGGTTCAAGCCAGAATGATGCTGGATACTGGTTACTCGATGCTTGATCCTCCCTTCCCATCCGGTATAAAAAGGCCAGAAACAAGAATCCAGTATCCAGCATCAAGAATCGAGTATCAAGTCAACAATTCTCTCAGCGGTATTACCATCCCATAATGGCGGTATTTGCCCTTTCTTAAACGTACCGGATAAAATTTTGAAACTCTCAGCTATTATTTTTTCCGTATCCATTCCAACAATCACATTGGTACCCTTGTCCACTGTTACCGGACGTTCGGTATTTTCTCGCATTGTAATACATGGGATTCCCAATACGGTTGTTTCTTCCTGAATTCCACCGGAGTCAGTTAACAAGAAAGTTGCGTTTTCCATCAAACATAAAAAATCCAGGTAGCCCAAAGGATCGACCATTATAAAATTTTGATTTAAGTTGATCCTTTTACCCAGGTCCAATTGCTCAATCATTTTTTTTGTTCGTGGATGAATAGGAAAAACTATTTTTATTTTTTTTTCAATTTTTTCAAAAGCCCGCAAAATTTTTGCCATACTTTCCGGGCTATCCACATTGCTGGGACGGTGAAGTGTTACCAAAGCATAAGAGCGACGTTCTAAATTTAACTGCTGCAATATTTTTGAGTTTCGTGCTTTCTTTTGAAAATGCAGCAGCGAATCGATCATCACATTGCCAACAAAAAATATTTTATCTTTTGAAACACCTTCAGACAATAAGTTTTGTTCACCGCTCTCTTCAGTTACAAATAACATGTCAGCCACCGAATCGGTAACAATTCTGTTGATCTCCTCAGGCATAGACCTGTCAAAACTCCGCAAACCGGCTTCAACATGAGCCACCGGGATATGTAACTTTGAAGCCACCAATGAGGCTGCCAAAGTTGAATTTACATCACCCACAACAAGAATTAAATCGGGCTGCAACTCTAACATGACCTTTTCAAGTTCCATCATTATTTTGCCTGTCTGTTCAGCATGGGAACCTGAACCTATTCCGAGATAGATTTGCGGCTCGGGCATTTCCAGATCATCAAAAAAGACTTTTGACATTTTTTGATCATAGTGTTGCCCCGTATGCAATAATACCGGTTCGATCTTTTTCGATGCCTGCATCAAGCGATGAATCGGGGCGATCTTCATAAAATTTGGTCTGGCGCCGACGATGTTTAAGACTTTGATCTTGTTGGTTTTTGTTTCCATCAGATTCATTATAAACATCCCCCCTTGCCCCCCTTAAAAGGGGGAAAGTTTAAAAAGTCCCCCTTTGAAGGGGGATACAGGGGGATGTTAATGATCGCAGGCTGAAGATGGAGTTTAATCATTTACTTAATTACCTAATATTGTATTACCAAGTCACCAGGGATTATAATTTTTTAAACGGTAAAAATGTTAAATGCTCCGACAAATTATTACCGGAGCATCATTTTTTTCAAGATGAATTAGATGACATAATTACTCGGCTTCAAAAATATCAGTATAAAATCCGCGTCCTGAACCAAGCTTTACAATTTTATGCAAATTCTCTTTTATGTTTTTAGTTACATTTCGAGTATCAACAACAGCCTTTGCATGTTCTACAATAAACCCGGCATCATAAGATGAATGATCCGTTGTAATAACAACCACATCGTGTTGTTGTAGCACTTCTTTGGTTAATGGAAGTGACTTGAAATTTCTCTGTCCTACTTTAACTTCGGGTACAAATGGATCGTTATAATTTAGTTCTTTTGCGCCCCGCTGGAGCAGCAATTCCATTATTTTCAGCGCTGGCGAATTTCGTCTGTCATCAATATCTTTTTTGAAAGCAACGCCAAGCATTAAAATCTTTCCGTGTTGAATCGAAGTGCTGACATTGCCCAATGCCTTACGAATATTTCCGATCACGTAGAATGGCATTTCTTCATTGCTCTCTGCCGCAAGTTCAATGAAATTTGTGTGGAAATCATATTCCCGCGCTTTCCACGAGAGATAATATGGATCGACCAAAATACAATGTCCGCCAATTCCAGGACCAGGATAAAAAGGCATAAAGCCAAAAGGTTTGGTGGCGGCTGCATCAACCACTTCCCAAATATCAATCCCGCCCATACGGTCACACAATCGAGCCATCTCATTGACAAGCGCTATATTCACGCTTCTGAAGATATTTTCCAAAAGCTTTTCCATTTCAGCGACACGTGGATTAGAAACAACATGGACATGACTAACAACCTGGGCAATCGCTTTTTCTGCCAACTCTGAACATTTTTTCGTTACACCACCTACAACGATGGGCGTATTTTCAGTAGTAAATTGTTTATTTCCCGGATCGATTCGTTCAGGCGAAAATGCCAGGTAAAAATCTTTACCAACTTTAAGACCTGTTTCCTCTAAAATTGGCAAAACATCTTTTTCAGTAGTTTGCGGATAAGTAGTACTTTTCAAAATAATAAGCTGATCCCTCCGAAGCCCGCTCCTAATCCCTTGTGTTGAATCGACAATGTAACTAATATCCGGATTCTTGGTTGGCGTAAATGGTGTTGGCACACAGATAAAAATAATATCGAGTTCTGCAACAGAATCATAATTCATTTCTGCTTTGAATTTTCCGCTCTTAAAAACATGTTCCCATTTTTCCGGCGTGATGTCATCAATGTAATTTTCACCTTTATCCAGGCTCTCTTTCTTCCTCTTATCAACATCGATACCAACAACATCAAATCCTTTCAAGGCATACTCGACAGCGAGGGGAAGCCCCACGTAACCTAAACCGACAATTCCGATTTTCGCGCTTTTGTTCTCAATTTTTTCTGTTAAGCCCATAGAGTCTCCAAGTGTTATTTTATTTTTATTTTCAGAATACTATTTAAAGAATTTTATTTCAATATTTATGTGAATGGTGAGTGGTGAATGGTAAATGGTTAGTAGTTAATAGTGAGTGGTGGATTGGTATATTTATGGATGGTATGTATTCTATCCGTACTTAATAATCGATCACCGTTAACCAAAATCCAGTAACCACTAACAACTCACCACTAACAACTCACCACTAACCACTACACCACTCACAAATCACAAGCCATAATGTTTTTTATAATAATCCAAATATTCCCCACTTTTAATTTTTTTCCACCACTCAAGATTATTTTTATACCACTCGATGGTTAATTTCATTGCATCACTAAACAAGTACTTGGGAAGCCAACCCATCTGGTTCAGCTTTGTACAATCAAGCGAATAACGTCGATCATGCCCCGGGCGGTCTTTTACATAAGTCATTAGCTCTTTCGATTTTCCCAATCCCTTTAAAATCAATTCCGTTATCTCCAAATTGTTTCGCTCATTGTTTCCGCCGATATTGTAAATTTCACCGTCAACGCCCTGTTGCATAACAAAATCGATGGCATCGCAATGATCCATTACGTAAATCCAATCGCGGACATTTTTTCCGTCACCATAAATTGGTAGTTTTTTATCTTCGATTGCATTGGTTACAAACAGGGGGATCAATTTTTCCGGGTACTGGTATGGACCATAATTATTGGAACATCTTGTAATTATCACCGGCAGGTTGTAAGTGACAAAATAAGAATATGCCAATCTATCCGCGCCGGATTTTGAAGCGGAATATGGGCTGGAAGGCATCAGCGGATCTGTTTCCACAAAAGAACCTTTTTCAATACTTCCGTAAACTTCGTCAGTGCTAATCTGGATGAATTTTTTAATGCCATATTTACGTGCCTTTTCCAACAAGACAAAAGTGCCGTAAACATCAGTTTTGATAAAATCATCCGGCGAACCGATGGAACGATCAACGTGGCTTTCAGCCGCGAAATTTACAACATAATCGACATCCTGCATTAGTTCTTCAACAAGTGGTTCGTTGCAAATGTCACCTTTGACAAACTTATAATTGGGATTCTTTTCAATGTCAGTTAAATTTTCTAAATTCCCGGCATAAGTAAGTTTGTCAAGATTTAGCACCTGAACATCAGAATGCTTTTCAAATAAATAATGAATAAAATTACTGCCTATAAAACCTGCTCCGCCGGTGATGAGGTATCTGCCCACAATATTATCCTTTTTTATAATTTAACCGGTTGAAAATTCGACTTACGCCAATATAAAATTTAACGCTAAAGGTACAAAATTATAAGGTAAAAGTCAATAATTTTCATTTCACATTTTTTAAACAATCACGAATAAATGTCTTGCTTTTTAGGTTTCAATGTTTTATTATTTATGATTAGTTATTTTTGCTTTGCACCGATAAATCCTTAAAAATTAAATTTCCAACGGATTAAAGAACCCAACTGATAAAATTCGTTGGGTTCTTTAATCCGTTGGAAAAATAGTAGTTCAGTTTGACAATAAAGATTTTCGTTATTTATAAAATCTGACATTTTTTAGCAAAATAATATAATCGAAAATGCCAAAAAATATCAAAGGAAAAAAATTTGGAAACTTACGGTTGGATCTCAATTATACCTCCTGTTGTTGCCATCATCCTGGCAATTAAAACCAAACAAGTTTATCCTTCTCTATTTCTCGGTATCTGGCTCGGTTGGACCGCTATTCATGGCTGGAACCCGTTAGTCGGTTTACGTTACGCGCTGGAAGCTTCAGTGAATATTTTTAAAGACTCGGGCAACACAAAAGTTATCATTTTCAGCATGATGGTAGGCGCACTGATCATTTTAATGCAGCGCTCGGGAGGGGTTCAGGGATTCATTCAGTGGGTGAGCAAAAAGGGATTAGTTAAAAACCGGCGCAGCGCCGGACTTTTGCTTTGGATTATTGGCGTACTAATTTTTATCGAAAGCAATATGATCAATCTCGTCATTGGCGCCATTGGCAGACCGATTTTTGATAAATTTAAAGTGCCGCGCGAAAAGCTTGCTTACCTGGCACATTCAACTTCAGCCCCTGTTTGCGTGATGATTCCCTTTAACGGCTGGGGCGCAGTTTTAACCGGGCTGTTAGTGGCCCAACAAATCGATAATGCATTCTTTACCGTTTTAAAGGCTGTTACAACAAATTTTTATGCCATCTTTACTATTCTGTTGGTACTGTTTATTATTTTCACTCAGAAAGATTATGGCCCCATGGCAAAAGCTGAAAAACGCGCCAGTGAAACCGGAAAATTGATCCGCGATGGCGCGCAACTTTTGGTCTCCGAAGAAACAATTGCCATACCGGTCAAAGAAGGCGTAAATCCGAAGCCGCTCAATATGGTTATTCCATTAGCAGCAATGGTGCTGACCGTACCCCTGGGATTATTAATCACCGGTAATGGACATATCACGCAAGGCTCCGGTTCAACATCGGTTTTCTGGGCCGTTTTGGTGGGTATCACAACTGCAGGTTTTATGTACAAAGCACAAAACATTTTAGGTTTAAAAGAAACGCTGGATTTAGTGATGAAAGGAATGGGCGGATTAATTCCCATGGGGCTGCTAATGGTTTTTGCATTTACCATGGGCGCAACCTGTCGAGAGATGGGAACCGGTCCTTATGTTTCCGGATTAGCAACGGCTGCTATTCATCCTGTGTTAGTTATTCCGTTGGTTTTTCTCGTTGCTTGTTTCATATCATTTGCAACCGGCACATCCTGGGGAACCTTCGCCATCATGATACCGATTGCTGTCCCATTGGCACAAAATATGGGATTAGATTTACCACTCATGGTCAGCGCAGTTATGGGCGGTGGTGTTTTTGGCGATCATTGTTCACCGGTTTCCGACACAACAATTATATCCTCGATGGCAACCGCCTGCGACCATATCGATCATGTTGATACGCAGTTGCCTTATGCGTTGACAGCCGCGGGATTGGCTGTGGGATTTTATTTGGTGGTGGGGTATGTAATGATAGGTTAATCCGCTTAATTATTTGAGGTTAATTTTTGAGGTACAATTGTGATCAAAAGCAAGGTTTTATATCAAGTTATACTCATTTGTAGTATGCTCATTTCATGTGAAAAATATAGCATAAACCATCAAGAATCGTTCACAGTAAGTGGTTATGTATATTATTTAAATGAGCCAGTTGAGAATGTCACAATCTCAATTGATGAACAATTCAATTGGAATGCAAATACTAACTCGGAAGGCTTTTTTAAAATAACTGGTGTTTCGTCAGGCGACCATAAGTTAAATATGAGAAAAAGCATTAATAATATTCTAAACTCTTCTGGTGATACTTCTGGCTTTACTGAAAAAACGTTAGACATATCGGTTTACGAAGACGTCAACTTAAGTTATCTAAAATTACCCAAAGCTGTATATTTATATGAAGCCATGGACATTTCAGAATTGAGTGCTAAAATTTTCTGGTCACCAACGGATGATGAAGGATTCAGAGAGTATAAATTATTTAGACATAGTACATCAGGACTTGATGAAACAACTGGAACATTAATGCATGTTTCAACATCTTTGACTGACACCAGTTTTGTTGACAATCAACTGAATCCTTTTCAAAACTACCATTATCGTGTTTATGTGATGAACGAATATGGAAGAATTGGTGGAAGCAATATTATTCAAATTCAAACAAAGAATGTCCAGCTGATTCGCAATAGTGGGTTTGAGGAAATTTCTGAGGAAGAACCAATATATTGGACACTTGTTCGAAACCCTGGCAATCCTGATAACTCTATTATCATTGATAGCACTGATGCAATTGAAGGAAATAATAGTTTAAAATTTCATCATGCAGAGGAGAGTGGATGTTGGGAAATGTGGATTACTCAGGATTTAAATAAATCGTTTCTTATTGGTGGAGCTACATATAAATTATCTTTAGGTTTTAAAGCAGATTTTGTTGGTCAGACAGGATTTAATTTAATTTTAAGAAACTCAACAATAGATTTATGGCTTAATGTACCAATCAAGATTGATGAAGAAGGAGAATGGTCCATGATATTTTATGAGTTCGGATTACCTGATACTATTGGAAATAATGATGTTAAAATGACTATTCACTTTTGCAATCAAGGTGTGAAAAGTTGGTGGCTTGATAATATTAAACTCGAAAAATCCGAATAATTGAAGAGAAAATATTTAAATATTATTTTGTTTCCTTGCCAAAGGTATTCGTACAGCGCATTTACCTAAATTATGGGGAGCATTACAATCCTTCATCCCTTGCCTGATTTTCTTTTTGCGTGGTTTCGCAATTTATTGCATCGTTAAATTAGTTTTTTATGCTTAAAAATTTTTTGTTCTGATAGGTTCCCAGGCAATAATAGTTTTTCGTTTGATGATATATTCAACAATTCCTTTCATCGAAGCAAAATTGACCAGACAAAAATAAAAAGGAGTATATAAAATAACATTATTAAATCCTTTCTTATCAGCAAGATACCCTGTAAAAGACATTAGATAAAAGATAAGTTGTCCCACAAAAAATAATTGAAATAATGTTTCCTTTAATAAGAATATATTGCTAAAAAAAAGTATAAAAAGAAATGGCAAAACCATCCATCTGAAAATTTTATGTGAAATTAATTGAAAACTCAGCAAGGGATATTTCAAAGGATTTAAAAATTCTTTGTGTTTAAGCAGAGAATAAAAACTTCGATTAACGATTCTCTTTTTCCTTTTATATTCCTGTTTGTAATCAGAATTTGATTGTTCAAATGAAAGAGCATCTGGCTCATAAATAAAACGATATCCTTGTTCTAATATTTTTAATGGTTCAATGAAATCGCTGATAATGTTTTCAGCTAATGGCACATATAAATTTTTTCTTACTGCATAAATGGATCCATTGGCTCCTAAAATTGAAAAAAAATTATTTTCATTTTTTTTTAGAAATTTTTCATAATTCCAGTAAACATCTTCAGCTTCGCCAATCATGCTTTTATTGTCTTTCAAATACGTAAGTTCACCACAAACGCCTCCAACAGAATTGTCCGAAAAATTTCGTACTATTTTATTTATCGCATTTTTTTTATAAATCGCATTCGCATCTGAAAAGACTATTATTTCACCTTTTGCTTGTTCAACAGCTATATTTTGTCCGGCGGTTTTTCCTTTTCGACGTTGCAACTCAATTAACTTAATACCACGTTTCGTATAGTTTTTTACAATCTCATTTGTATTGTCGGTAGAGCCATCAGAAAATACAATAATCTCAAGTTTGTCGTTTGGGTATTCAAGTTCAAGAGAATTTTTTAGTTTTTCTTCGATTCTTAATTCTTCGTTGTAAGCTGCTATTGTCAAACTTACATAAGGTCTGTGTGTTTCAACCCTTTTTATTTTTTTGCTTTTGAATGATCCCACAACAAATGTTAATAACGGATACCCAAAGTAAACGTAAATAATTAATAATAGAAAAATATAAAATAGTATTTCGAACATAGGATTGTCCATTTTACAATTTTTTGATTATTTTCTCGAAATGTATTGATCCGACACTTCTTATGCCTAAAGCTAATTATCGCTCCACCAAATTGGATGGATCAAAACGTATATTGTTTCAAATCCTCTTTCCATGGCTTCTCCAAAAGAGAAAGGATCCCATTTATTTCCTGAATCTGCAACAAATATTTCAGGTACTTTTCTTAATTCGTCAGAATTTGCCCATGTTTCTACATAAAAATCTTTAGGATTTTGATCTTTCATCAAAACAATATTTGGAATACTGAGCAGACGATTCAATTCATGACCATGGGAACAAATTGAGTAGATATCTCCATAAATTGATTCGAATAGATAGATTTCTGCTTTTAAAAGGTCTCTGCAAATATCAATTATTTCAGGAGTAACATCTTCTTTTTCAGTAATATTTTTTACACGGCAGTAGGTAGCAATAGTTTCATAATGAAGCCCGACTTCATGTCCCAAGTTTTTCAAATAATCAACGGGTCCCATTTCTGCAGTGAGCCATCTAAAATAAAATGTCGATTTTACACCTAATTGATGTTCAATGTAGCCCATTGCTTTTGCTGTAATAGCATCATGATCTACATCATGACGCATTATAACAATGCGTTCATTTTTTAATTGTTCAATACTTCTAAACCAATCAATTACAGATGTTATCTCATAATTTATGTCTAATGCTTCCTGAAGAATTTTGGCATATCTTTTCATTCCGTTGGATAATTCTAAATACACCGTATCAGCAGGCAAATCAATTGAATAATTATTGATGGATTCAACTTTTGATTTATGAGGAAAATGTTCAATAATTAAATTTGTTAAACTTGAATCAGCTTTTAAAAACTCTTCATTTAACTGGAAATACCCACTACTATCTGTTTGAAAAATGTAATGTCCAAACCTGATTGAAGCATTGGGAATTCCTTTAGAAAACATTTTATTTACGACGTAACCATGGACCCCTGTCTCTGGTTTTGGAGACAACACTTTATCCTCAGCACATTTGTTGATAAAAAGACCCAATGTAATTAACACAATTATTTTAAATCCTTTTATCAGAGTCGAATAAAATTTCATTGTTTTTTCTCCAGGAAAATTAAATGTTAATTTCCACTCCACCAAATAGGGTGAATTAAAACATAAATTGTCCTAAATTTTTTTTCTATTGCTTCCTTCAAAGAAATTGGATCCCATTTATTCCCAGATTCTGCCACAAATATTTCAGGGATATCTCTTAGCTCAGTGGAATTAGCCCAGGTTTTTATATGATAGTCAACAGGCTTTTGTCTTTTCATTAGTAGCATATTAGGGATACCGAGCAAACGATTTCTCTCATCTCCATGTGAACATATTGTAGAAATATCACCATATTTTTGTTCAAATTCTAATATTTCTGTTTTTAAAATTTTTCTGCATGTGTCGATTACATCTGGTGTCACTTCTTTTTTTTTAGAAATATTATTTTTTTTACAATAGGTTGCAATTGTTTCGTAGTGTAGTCCTATTTCATGTCCAAGATTTTTTAGATATTCTATTATTTTTTTGTCGGCTGTTTCCCATCTGAAATAATAGGTAGAGTTAAATCCCAAAGCAATTTCAGTAATTCCCATTTTTTTTGCAGTTTTAGGATCGTGGTCAACATCATGGCGCATAATTATTACGCGTTCATTTTTTAACTGTTCATGGTTATTAAACCACTCAATTACTGAGATAACTTTATAATCTTTGTTTTTAGCGAGTTTTAAAATATTTTGATATTCTACAAATTTGTGTTTTTTATCTGGGAATATTGTACATCCTAAAATAAAAGAAATACAAACAAAACCACAAGTCACATTTTTGAAATATTTAAATATTTTCATCATTTTAAAATTACATAATTGAAATTATATTTCAAACAATTTTTCTGTAAAAATTAATTAGTTTATTTTCCTCAATTTCCCAATTGAACTGATTTTGAACAGCTTCTTTTCCTTTCGAGCCCATTCGTTCTGCTGCTTGCGGATTTTTTAATAACCATTCAATTGCATCAGCAATGCTCTGAGGATCCAATGGGTCTACCAATAACCCACACTCAATTTTTTCTATCAAATTTTTCCAAAGAGGAAAATCAGAGGCTACAAATGGTATTCCTGCATTCATATATTCGTACATTTTAACTGGTTGAGAAGAAATATAATTTGGTATTGGATGAAGAACAACAAGTCCGATCCGGGATAATCCTAATTGTTTAATAACCGTCTTTCGATCTATGTAGCCCAAATAGTTTACTTTTGACCAACCATCCAGTCTCATAACTTCATTTTTGTATTTAATATGAGGAAAATTTCCTCCAATAAATAAATTTGTATTCAAACTTACAGGCAATCTTTCCATTGCAACAGTTATTTCTTTTATGCCACGAACTTTCGTTAAATCACCCACATAAATAATATTATTTTCTCTTGATTGATATGGCACATAATTTTGGTTTGATTGAACATTCAAAATCGGAAAATTTTGCACTACGATAGTATTTTTTGATGGACAGTCTTCAGCAATTTTCGGTGTTGCAGCTATTAAATTATTGGAAACGTTATTGATAATTTTCTCAATCCAAACGCTCAAAATAGACACTATGCTTTTAAATAATTTGGGAATCCAAGGTTTGCTTATAACTTGTTCAGAAATTTTTTCATGCAAATCATAATTAACTTTTTTCCCGGCAAATCGCAAAACAATTGCTACAAATACAAGTTCCGGATCATGAATGTGGAATATTTTCACAGGCATTTTTAAGGCTATCCGAAGTATGAAAAAAGAAGACAACAACAAACGAAAACTCTTTTTTTTAAATTTCGGGATGGCAATTATTTTTATGCCATTTACAGTTTCAGTTTTTGTATGAGGCGCGATTAATACTACTTCAAAACCAGCTTTATCTAATGAACAAATCTCATTTGAAAAAATACGTGTATCAAAGGGTCTATGCACTGAAGTTATATGACAAATTTGAACTTTTTTCATGATTTAATAATTGTCTCTTTGAAATTCGTTTTTTTGTTTTGAAGTATTCTTTTTAGCAATTCCACTTCTCTGATAGAAATAATTTTAAAGATCAGACATAATCCACCAAAAACAAAAACCGACAAGATAAAAGCTAATAATAAATTAATGTTTTTAAATAAAATTTGGGACAAAAGAAAAATTGCTGTCAAAAGGATCATTTTATTATATTCAAAAACACCCCGTATTTTTAATTTAAAATATAGTAATAAATTAAATAAAACAAAAATGAAAAAGTATGTAAACAATCTAACATAACTTGCACCGATATGACCAAATTTTGGAATTAAAAATATGTTCAAAATAATATTTATTGCCAAAGCGGTTGCCATAATAAATGTTAATAGTGTTTGCTTTCGTGCAGCCACAAAAATATCTACAAAATAAAAGTTGATAAATATAAATCCGAGGCAGACAATTAAAATCTGAAATGATGCAGCAGCAGGTTCAAAACTTGAAACATACAATGTTAGAATAATTTTTTTTGCATGAAATGCTCCAAAAGTCGCTAAAAACACACCAAGAAGAATGATAAATTTGAAACCGATTTTTACAAATTTTGTGAATTCTGATTTGTTATTTTCAATATACTTTGAAAGTAATGGAAATAAGGAAATTGAAAAAGATGTTGATAAAAATATTAGTGGATAAACTAACCTGAATGCTGCTGAAAAATAGCCAACATCTGCATCCCCTTTATATGAAGACAACATTAAAATGTCAATTTTTGTATTAAGAGTTGAAAACATTATATAAAGAAATAAGGGGAAAGATTCAATAAAAATATATTTGATCATTGAACAATCAAATACAAAACTAACTGAAATATTATTAAAAAATTTATAAATTAACATTACTGCCCCTGGCAGATTACAAATAACATAAATAATCGCAATTGTTATCAAATTACCAGGATAAATAACAGTGAAAACAATAATTAAAGCTGCAAAAACAAGATTATCAATAACATTAAAAATAATTGGATATTTCATCTTTAATTGTGCTTGAAAAATTGACTCAAACACCATACGGGTTGATTGTAGTTTCGAAGAAGTAATCAGGTTAAATGAAATAATCCAAATGAGTATTACTGTTTCGTGAGAATAATTAAAAAATTGTGCGGTAATTGATGCAATAATTAAAGCAATAATAGTTAATAACAATTTAAATAAAATTCCTGCACCCAAAATCTGTTTTTGATCAAATTTTTGAGCTGATAATTCTCTGACTAAAAATTGATTCAACCCAAAATTTACGAGTATTCCAAAAGTTGCAATATATGCAATTGCTATTGAAAATTTTCCAAACAACTCCTCACCTAAATAATTTGCAATGTGTATGAAAATAAAAAATGAAATTGATAAATTAATTATTTTCCCAACATAAACAAAAAATGAATTTTTTACAATTTTTGATGAAATATCTGTCATCTTAAGTTTCTATTTTGGAATATTTTTTCAATGAAATAAAATTGGATAGTGCACAAATGAAACCCAAAAAGAACCACAACCTTCGATTATCGTTCAAATCGCCACTAAATTGAGCAGCAATTAGATTAAATAAGGCTGCCATGGAAAAAGCAAACATTAATGTTTTTTGGCTTTCAGAAAGTGAGTTTGAAAAACAAGTAACACTTTTGAATAAGATAGTTGAAAAATGCCAAACAATAAGAAGCAGCCCAATAACTCCCAGTTCAACTAGTATTTCAAAAAAAATATTATGCGGATAGTCTCTGCTATCCCTATGATAGAACATTTTACTAAATCCGCCTGAGCCAATACCGATAAAAAAATTTTTAACATTTTTGGTTGCTGATTCAATTGAAGCGTTCCAAAAATCTAAACGAGTATTTATGGTGTAATATGCAATTTGCCTGGTTGCTGCTTCCCCTTTTATAACAGTGGTATACCTGCTAGTTAATTGTTCCGGTAGAAAACTAAAAACAATAATTAAAAATACAATCAACAACAATCCAAAAATTAATATTTTTTTGAGAGTCAGTTTTTTTAATTTGAAAAACATTATTACTGAGAGAGTTGCAATAAAACTAAAAAGAGGTCCCCTGGAATTAGCAACAATTATGGCTACTGATAATAAAAAAATAGCAAAACCAGCAAAAAATTTCCAGTGTTTTGTTTGTATTTTCGGAAAAATTGAAATTAATAAAATATTAATAACTCCAATCCACCCGGCAAAACTAATAGGATTGACTTCAAGAAATGAT